>JACQWM010000006.1 GCA_016209275.1 Candidatus Omnitrophota bacterium | reverse complement strand
GTGTAGGAGCCACCCGGGTGGATAGAGCGAATCACGCCGCCCCGGTCGAGCAGAAAGCTCACCGAGGTCCACGCCCGGTCGTGCCCATCGAGCCACCAGCGCTTGAGCGTCCGCCACTCCGGGTCGATCGCCACCGGAAACTGGAACTGATACCGCGTCACCAGTCGCTCCACGTGCCGGCGCGTCAGAGGCGTCGGTGACTTGTGGTGGTAGAACCCGATCACCACGAGGCCCTTCGTATGGTATTTCTCATGGAGCGTGTTGAGATTCGGCGCGGAGGCCGCGCAGTAGGGACACTCCGGGCCGGTCCACCACCGCACGAGGACGACTCGACCCCTCAGTTGTTCCAGCGAGAGGGGCTGGCGGCTATTGAGCCAATCCGACACCTCCCAACTCAGGGCTTTTGTGCCGATCAACTCCGCCCCTTCGTTGGAGACCGCAGCGCACAGCGCGGCCGTTCCGCACCACAGAACGGCCACACCCACGATCCAGATGGCCCCACGCCTCATCGGCTCAACACGCTACCCCCTCCGGCTAGTAGGCCCGTTCTTGTCCTGACGTGGACGTGCTGCTCGTTGAACGCACCGGAATGCGGTTGTCATGCTCGTCATAGGTGTAGCGTGCGTTGCCAGCGACTTTGTGGATGCGTTGGTCAACGACCTTGAGCTGCTCACCGGTCGCTTGGACATCGAAATCGAGATCCAACAGTTCGCCGGTCTTCGTGTCACGCATGTCGGTGCAGGAATAGTACAGCGCGCCGGTCTTGCCCACCCGATCGTGCACCCGCACGAATTCCAACTGGCGCGTGGTGCCGGTCACCGGATCCTTGATCGTGAACGCCCCCTTCTGTTGCGACACGCCCTGCACGTAGCTCTTGATGGTCTGTCGGATCTGCTCAGCCGACGGCTCCGCCTTCACCGCCTGGCCGCCGTGCTCCTGCGTTGCGCCGCCATGTTCCTTGGCTTGTGGTGCCGCCGTGCCGCTGCCTTCCCTTGTGGCGGTGCCCGTGTGTTCCTGGCCTCCATGTTCCGCCGCATCCACCGGCCACCCTGCACTCAACAGCCCGCACATCCCGACCACGAAGAACCCAGCCCCCATCCACCGCTTCATGTCGTCCTCCCGTGTTGGAGGTCCGTAAACCGGACCTCGACGCCGACATTCGAACGCACTTCCCACGCGTTAAGATGCAGGATCAGACAAAACGATTCACAATATTGCGCATCAACCCCTTACGGTTGTTGCGCAGGCGACGGATGAAGGCAGGTGGCGCTACCGTCTTTGGATCGTGCTTGGCCGACCAGCGGATGATTTCCAACAGGACGGGGAGCAGGTCGAGGCTCTTCCGGGTCGGCGCGTAGACAACCTGCCGATGATTGAGCCTATCGTGAGATTTTGTGAGCAGTCCCTCGGCCTCTAAGCGCCTCAGCCGCTCTGCTAAAATGTTCGTAGAGATCCCCTCCTCGGAGGCTAGGAACTCGTTGTAGCGCCGCTTGCCCATGAAGAGCAGATCGCGCAATACCAGGAGGCTCCATTTGTCACCAAAGAGATCGAGCGCGTACGCGATGGGGCAATGGGATCGGCAAGGACGGCGCATCAGCTCCATCATGCCATAAAACTTGCAAAACGCAAGCTTCGTGGCTACACTATGGTAACTTGCAAAGTGCAAGCACGATCGCTTTCATGCGGGAGGACACACAACAACCGGGAGGTGTCACCATGTGCAACGCCTTTCAAGGTTCCAGCGAAATCCTGATCAATTCCAGGCCTGAGCCCATCTGGGCTGTCTTGGCCGACTCGACGTGCCTGCCGCAATGGGCCACGATGGTGAAATCAACGACGGGAACAGCAGAGCGCGTTGGGTCAACCAGGACGTGTCAGGTTGAGTGGGAAGGCCGCAAAGATCAAGTCGTGGAACGGTGCATCGAGGCCGTCCCTCCGCGGAAGATCGGCTGGATCATGGAACAGGGCATGATGACCAAGATGTTTTCAACAATCCAATTTGGCTTCGAGCTGGAACCACAGGGCGCCAGCCAGACCCTGCTTCGGCTTGGGTTTCTGTACGAACCCAGACATCTGCTGGCCCGCCTCATGTATGCCCTGATGATGCGGCAGAAGATGGCATCGTTGCGGCAGACGCTGTTGGAGAACCTTAAAACGTTGGTGGAGCGGCGAGCGGCAGCCCATGGCGTATAACGAACCACTGGCCAGCCGAGTCAGACACGTCCTCGCCCGCCGCAAGGGGCTGACGGAGAAGCAGATGTTCGGCGGCCTGGCCTTCTTGCTGCATGGCAAGATGTGTTGTGGCGTGTTGCAGGATAAGCTCGTCGTCCGCGTGGGACCTGCACACTACGAGGAAGCGCTCAAAGAGCCCCATACTCGGCCGATGGACTTCACCGGCCGACCCCTGAGAGGCTTTGTCTACGTGCTGCCCCGAGGCGTCCAGAGTCCGGCAGCCTTGAAGGGGTGGGTGGATCTTACCTTGCGCCACGCGGCGTCGTTGCCCACGAAGCGAAGGTGAGAGCCCGTTCTTCTCAGATCGCTTTCAGCTCACCTGCGTTGATTTTCTCCACCAGCGTGTTCCAGGCCTCTTTCGTCAGCCGCACGAGGTTGCCCTCCTCGCCGATGCGCACTTCATCCTTGGCGACATCGACGACCACCTCGGGACACGCCCCACACGCTGGGCACAGCGAAACTCGAGTTGGTTGTTCCATCTTCACTCACCTCCTCGTTTAAAAGGTCACCCGAACGCCGATCACATACGTCGGCCCCGCTTCGCGGATCTCGGCCCGGTTGAGATCCTGGATGACAGGAAACTGGAGCGACCCTTCGACAATCCACCGTGGTCCCACCCACTGAATGCCTGGAGACAGGTAGAGCGTGTACCCACCAAGATCGCCGACGAGATCGCCATTGACCGTGTTCTTCTGGTTGAAGATGCCATTGAGCTCCAACACCGCGTGGATCGCCGACGGCGTCCCCCATTCCGGCAGCTGCCCTGGCCACACGCGCACCCACAGACCGGCATCATGGCTCAGCGCATCCCCGAACTCGAAGCCGCGCGCCTCGGTATTGAACTGGTAGACCACATCCGCCGACAGTTCGTACCGCTGCTCCTGGTGCGTGGCGACGGCCCCCATAAATGGATCCCAGGAGCCGGAGCCAAGCTGGATCGGACGGGGAAATTTTCCCAGCCCGTTGGCCTCACTCGTATCACCAGTCGGGAGCTCCAGCCCCCCGATGAGGGCGAGGCGATTGGTTCTGCCCAGCCGGTCCTGTCGCCAGAGACGCTGCTTGACGAACACCTGCACGTCCCCGATCCCGGCGTCTTCGCGCTCACTGCGGCCGCCATCGGAGCTATTGACTTCTTGCGCTTTATAGAGAAACGGAATGGCGGTAAACAGCGACGTCCCGTCGCGAAGGCCGTAGATCAGGACGTTACGGTTGGCAATGATCTGGAGCTTACGATTTTCGCCGGTGCGGTCGTCCGTCTTGCTTTTGAAGACCGTCTGGGAGCGGACGATCCACTGGCCCTCAGCCGGGGTGAGGCCGGTATCGGTGTTGATCGCCCCGGACACCGTGCCGGTCAGCCCGCTCCAGAGTCCGACGCCGACCAGGAGACCGGCGAATCGTCTACCGAAGCCCATAGCTCCTCCATGTGAATCGCTGAATCCGGTGATTGCCCCAATCGACCACATACACCCTGCCTGCTTCATCGATCGCCATGTCTGTGGGCCGCTCAAATTGACCCGCTCCGGTGCCTTGGCGGCCCCACGTTCCGCGCCACCTGCCCTCGGGAGCAAAAAGCTGGATCCGGTGGTTGTAGAAGTCGGCGACGTAGACCGAGCCATCAGGAGTCACGGTAACAGCTGTAGCGACGTTGAACCAGCCGCGCAACGGGCCCTTGATGCCCCGAGTCGCAGGTCCGCCCCAGGCGCTCAGCCACGTGCCGTCAGGGCTGAAGCGCTGGACTCGGTGGTTGTAGGCATCGGCGACATACATGGAACCGTCTGTGCCAATCGCGACATCGGTTGGATAATAGAACTCTCCACGCCCGTGGCCCTTCTGGCCCCAGCCTCGGAGGAAACGGCCCTGCTGGTCAAAGACCTGTACCCGATGGTTGTTGAAGTCGGCCACGTAGACGGTGCCGTCCGGTGCGACCGCCACCCCGGCTGGCGCATCGAATGCGCCCGGCTGGCTGCCAGACGAGCCCCAGCTCCTGACGAGCGTCCCTTCTGGCGTGAGGACGACGACCCGATCCGCCAGGTACAGAGGAACGTACAACAACTCATCAGGCCCAAGGGCCAGATGCATCGGTCGCTCGAGACGAATCTCCCCAGCTTCTTCCCATGTCGCGAGCCACGTGCCGTCCTCCCTAAAGATCTGGATGCGATCGTTCTCTGTATCGGCCACATAGACTCGTCCCTGATGTACGACGATCCCCACGGGGTGCTGAAACTGCCCAGCCTGGTTACCTTCT
>JACQWM010000005.1 GCA_016209275.1 Candidatus Omnitrophota bacterium | reverse complement strand
GAGGAAGACCGCCGCAATCACCCCCACCACCAGGATGAACAAGGCGGCGATCACGTTCGGCAGGAACGTCACCACGGATTGGAGCAGCTGCGCGGCGACGGTCAACTGCAGCGCATTGAACACGACCATCAGCACCGCCAGCATCACGAGCCAGTAGACGATGAGCCCGATGAGCTCGGAGAACTTCCGCTTGATGCCTCCCTTGGCGAGCACGTCGCTGAGTTGGATCTGGTCGGCCAGCTTATCCAGCGCAATCGTTTTGAGGACGCGCGTGACGATGTTTTGAATCAACACCGCCACCAACCACCCGATCAGCAGCAGCAGCAGAGCGCCCAGCAAGGTGGGCAGGAAGACCATCAGCTGGTTGACCAAGGCTTGCACCGGTTCGACAATCATCGTATTGCCCCATGCGCCATACCCGGATGCCATCCCTCCACCTCCTCGGTTAGCGTTGCGCTATGTGCGCTACGAAAAGATGTATTCGGGTTGAATCACCGGAGCATATCCGGGCGGTGCCGGAAACGGAAAGGTGACGACTTCATACAAACCGGCGGCGGTGCGGATGAAGCCATGGCCGAAGCCGCGAAGAACCCCCCAGGTAAAGCCGGCGGCGGCTCCGGAGGTCTGGGAGGTTTCGTTGACGCGCTTGGGGATTTCCACCCAGCCGGTGCAGATGTTGATCGCGCCGCGCATGAGCTTGCCGACGGCTTTGCCCGCATCCATGGGTTCGCAGGTGGTGCACGCGGTAGTGGTTTCAGCGAAGGCGAGAGCGGGGAGGGTAAGGCAGGCAAGCAAACTCAGCGACACGAGCCAGATACGTCTGACGCGAACGTCAGCCATCCGCACCTCCATCTGATGAGGTACTCTAGCAGGCTTCATCCCAAAACGCAAGCCTTCGTGGTAGAATGTGAACCCTCATGCATCAGCACGAACAACGCCTGCTCAGATTCTTCTTGCGCCGGGACAGCTACCCGCATCCGGTCGGGCGGATTGAGCGGCGCGAGACGCACGTCTCCCTCGTGTTTTTGGCCGGCGACTACGCCTACAAACTCAAAAAGGCGGTCAAGTTTCCGTTTCTCGACGCCTCGACGGTGGCCCTGCGCAAGAAATTCTGCCTCCTCGAACTCTCGCTGAATCGCCGCCTCGCACCCGCGATTTACCTTGGCATCGTTCCCATCATTGACACCGGCACTGGATTGCGTCTTGGCGGAACCGGAACAATCATCGACTGGGTCGTGAAGATGCGGCGGCTGCCTGAGAACCGCATGCTGGATCAGCTCGTCGCCAAGCGCGCGGTCACCCGCGCCGACATGCAGGAAATCGGCGATCATCTCGCCAAGTTTTTCCGCGCCGCCGCCCGCAGCCGTGCCATCGATCGCTACGGCACACCTGAGGCGGTGCAAGCGCTCGTCTTGGGCAACCTCAGCGAATGCCAGCCGTTCTTGGGCACGCTACTGCTAGAAAAGGACCAGGCGTTTCTTGAGTCGGCGTATCGGCAGTACCTGGCGTTGCATGAGCCGATCCTGGCACGGCGTCTCGCCAAGCGGCGAATCATCGATGGCCACGGCGATCTGCGCTGCGAAAACATCTGCCTCTCAAAGCCGGCGAACATTTTTGATTGCGTCGAGTTTCAACCGGCCTTTCGCTGCGGCGACATGGCCAATGATTTCAGCTTCCTGGTCATGGATTTAGAATTCCGCGGGCGGCACGATCTGGCGGAAATCTTGGTCAAGCAATATCAGCGAAGGCTGCGCGATGCGACCTTGGCATCGGTGCTGCCATTTTACCAATGCTACCGCAGCGTGGTGCGCGGCAAAGTGCGCGGGTTTGCCTGGCTGCAGCATCCCCGCTCCATCGAAGGCCGCCGTGTTAAAGGCATTTCCCGCAAACATTTTCAGCTGGCGGTGCGCTATGCCCGCCGGTTCGCCCCGCCTCGCTTGATCGTCGTCGGTGGGTTAATCGGCAGCGGCAAAAGCACGCTGGCGAGGTCGCTGGCCGAAGCCTTGGGTGCCACCTGGCTGCGGACGGATGAAATCCGAAGCAGAGAATTCGGCCATCTGCCGAATCCAAAAGGCCATTTCGCCTCCGGCCGTTACTCCTCAAACGTCTCTGCGCTGGTGTATCAGCGGATGCAGCGGCGGGCCGAGCAGCTCATCAGAGCAGGGCATTCGGTCGTCTGCGACGGCACCTTTTCAAAAGCCGAGGGCCGAGTCCTTCTGCGCCGCATCGCCACGCGGCATCGCGCCTCGTTCCACTTTTTCGAATGCGCGATCCCGAAGGCGGTGGCCCTGAAACGCATCGCCGCGCGCTACGCGACCAAGAGCGACCTCTCTGAAGCCAGGCCGGAGCATTACGACCGCATGCGCGCGGACTTCGAGCCGGTCCGCGGCTGGTCCTCCCGCGATTGGACCCGCATCTTAGACAACCGTCCCGCCTCTGAAACATTCCATGACGCCCTCAAGATTCTCCGACGCTTGTGGGCATCCGCATGATCTTCTGAGCGCGCCATGCCAGAGCTGACCTCGGCGACGACCACGCTGGGGGAGCGTCAGCTCACCTATACGCTGCGCGCAAGCAGCCGTGCGCGTCATCCCGGTCTGTGGATGGATCCGGCCGCAGGGCTGGTCGTGACGGCGCCAAGAGGGTTTGCGCCAGATGACGCGTCGGCGTTTCTCAGACGGCATCAGCGGTGGGTGCTGCGCTGGATCGCGCGCCTTGAGCGTCGATGGCAGGGGTTGCCGAAACGCTGGCCGTATGGGCAAAGCCTGCTCTACCGAGGCCAGCCGCTGACGGTGCGCGTGATCGGCGGGCGGCGAGGCACGGTGGCGCTGATCGACGACCAACACCTCGTCGTCGCCACGCGCACGCCAAGCATCGATGGGGCGCGCCGCGTGCTCAGCCGCTGGCTGAAGCAGCAAGCGCTGCAGACCCTAACGGAGCGCACAGAAGCCCTAGCCTCGTCGATGCAACTCAGCCCCGGGCGGATTTACGTGCGCTCGCTCCGTCGGACATGGGGTCGTTGCTGGCCCAGCGGCTCACTGAGCTTCAGCTACCATCTCATCATGGCGCCGCGCGAGGTGCTGGAGTATGTCGTCGTGCATGAGCTCGCCCACCTCAAAGAGCGCAACCATTCCCGCGACTTTTGGGCGCTGGTTGCGGCCCACCATCCTGAGTACCAGCAGCGCTGCGCGTGGCTGCGCACCCACGGCCCCTGGCTCGCCGTCTGATCGCCGCTTTCAACCGCCGCCCGGGTTTGATATCACAGATTGACTAATAACTTGACGAAGGCTTGACTGGCGGGTACGCTATAGATGGTTACCAAACATATAGCTTGTTATAACTTTTTTGTTTGTTAACCATCGAGTAGCCAGATGAACATTCTCGCAGGAGTGCTGAAGGAGGAGCTGTCGAACTCTGTCCGCATGAGGCGGCGCTATGAGGACGCCTTGCGACGGCTGCCGCGGGGAAGTTTGGTCGGCAAGCAGATCAAGGGCCATCGCTACTATTACCTAGCCATGCGGCAGGGTGCCCGCGTGAAGTTCCTCTATAAGGGACGTCTATCCATCGAAGCGCGTGGCAAGTACCAGCAGGTCCGGCGCAAGCGGCTGCAATACCGGAAACTCCTCAGGCAAGTGAAGCATCAAATCGCCTTTTTGCAGAAAGCACTCCATGGAAACGCAATACGCGCTCTGTCGTAAGGTGCTCAAACGGCTCGATGAGGCGGGCGTGCTCAGCGGGCTCATTATTATTGGGAGCTGGTGCCGCTATTTCTATCAGGGGTACTTCACGGGTGTCGGTTACGGGCCATCCATTCGGACGCGTGACATCGACTTTCTTATCACCCCAAAAATCGGCTCAAAACGGGCCGTTGATGTGGCAGCACTCATGGAAGATTTCGGCTTTCTCGTCGATTTTCACCGGCAAGGCTATATGCGGCTGGTGCACCCTGAGCTCATCATTGAGTTTCTCGTGCCCGAGCGGGGTCGGGGAAGCGAAGGCCCTGTTCGCGTGCCCCAGCTCGGCGTGCAGGCGCAGGCACTCCGCTTCCTGAACCTGCTGACTGAACAGACGATCAGCGTTACCGTTGACCATATCACGGTTAGACTTCCGCATCCCGCCGCCTTCGCGCTCCATAAGCTGCTTATCGCACAGCGCAGGACAGGGAAACAAGCCAAAGAGCGCGCAGAGGCTTATGAGGTGCTTCAGGCGCTGGCCGCCAAGGGCGAATCCTCGGTCGTCCGTAGCCTCTACCGTTCGCTGCCGGCGAGATGGCAAAAACGTATCCGCGAGTCACTCAGGTCCTCCCCGGAGCTGCAGCAGATCGTGTTACCAAACATACATGAGAAATCGTGAGGACGCAGCCGTGGACGACGCAACAACCATCCCGTCGGCCGAACCGGTGCTGATGTGTTGGAGCGGAGGCAAAGATAGCGCCCTCGCGCTCTACACCGTGCTCCAAGACCCAACCCTCCGCGTTGCAGCGCTCCTGACCACGGTGACCGAAGGCTATGAGCGCATCAGCATGCACGGGGTTCGCCGAGCGCTGTTAGAGCAACAGGCGAACCTCCTGGGGTTGCCGCTGGAGCAGGTGCGCATCCCTATCAAGGCCTCGAATGCGATCTACGAAGCGGCGATGCGCGAGCTGCTCTTGCGCTACCAAGCCCGCGGAGTCTCGCGCGTCGTCTTCGGCGATCTGTTCCTCGAAGACATCCGTCGCTACCGGGAAACCAACCTCGCTCAACTGAACATGCGAGGGCTCTTTCCCTTGTGGCAGAAAGATACGCAGCAACTGGCCCGTGATTTCATCGCGGCTGGCTTCCGAGCCATCCTGGTTTGCATCGACCCCAAACAACTCGATCCCGGCTTCTGCGGGCGGGAGTTTGACGCATCCCTCCTCGATGAGCTGCCGGCCTCGGCCGATCCTTGCGGCGAAAAGGGAGAGTTCCACACCTTTGTGTATGATGGCCCCATCTTTCGCCATCCGATTCCGCTGACCAAGGGTGAGATCGTTGAGCGAGACGGCTTCTATTTCTGCGACCTCCTCCCCGCCACTCCTTCCGATGCCTCTAAGCTCGCCCTAAAATGAGAACCGTCCCGGATTTTCAGGATTTTCTGCCTGACGTGGGTGTATTCTATTTACAAGATAATCCCTTGAAAATGGATTATATCTGTTATATAGTACAATCATGAGAAGGGGATTAGGACGGATCGAGGCGACACTGTTCGCGTATGTGCAGCTGCGAGGGCTGTCCATTGTGCGGTCGGGAGAACTGGGCAAACCGCTGCGGCTATCTGCGATACAGGAGCGGAAACTGCTCAGCCGATTGGCGAAAGCAGGGTTGATCGCCCGTGTGTGGCGGGGGCTGTACTTGGTGCCCCCCAGGCTCCCGCTGGGCGGCAAGTGGAGTCCAGACGACGTGCTCGCGTTAAATACGCTGATGGAGGACCAGAAAGGGCGTTACCAGATTTGCGGGCCTAATGCGTTCAACCGCTACGGATTGGACGAGCAGGTGCCGACCCGCCTCTATGCCTACAACAACCGGCTGTCGGGCGACCGGGTCATTGGGTCGGTCGCGCTTACATTGATCGGGGTGGCGGATGAGCGGCTCGGCAGCACGGAGGAGGTCGAGACCACGGAAGGCCAGACCGCCGTGTATGCTTCGCGGGTGCGTACGCTGGTGGATGCGGTGTATGACTGGTCGCGATTCAACAGCCTGCCGCGGGGGTATGAGTGGATTCGCCGTGAATTGGGCGCGAATCGGATCAGCGCAGCGGAGCTCGTGCAGACCACCCTGCGATATGGCAACACGGGAACGATTCGGCGCATGGGCGCGCTCGTGGAGCGCGAAGGCATTGGCGAATCGCTGCTGCGGAAGTTGGAGCGGGCGCTGAAACCGTCCACCAGTTTGATCCCGTGGATTCCCACCAAGCCGAAACGGGGAACGGTGAACCGCCGCTGGGGCGTCGTGCTCAATGACCGCGGGTGAGCCATCCGGCAGTCGTGTTCATGAAGACCCCGATCTGTTTCGCGAAGCGGTGAATTTCACGGCGGCCGAGACGGCGTTCGCGCCGCGGCTCATCGAGAAAGACTACTTCTGTACCGTACTGCTGGAGTATCTGGAGGCGGCGGATGAGGCGCTGGTTTTCAAAGGGGGCACATGCCTGGCCAAGGTGCATGCCGGATTCTACCGCCTGAGCGAGGACTTGGATTTTGTCATTCCCATGCCCACCGATGCCTCCCGCGCCGAACGGAGCGCCCGAATGGCAGGGATGAAGAAAGCGCTCGCCGCGCTTGCGCGCCACCTGCCGGCGTTCCGCATCGTGCAGCCGTTGACCGGGGCGAACAGTTCGACGCAATACATCGCGGCCATCGGCTACACGTCGCAGCTCAGCCGGCAGGAAGACACCATCGCGATCGAGGTTGGCTTGCGCGAACCCCTCTTGACGCCCGTGCTTAGCGGTGTGGCGGAGACGATCCTGCTCGATCCGGTCTCCGGTCAGCCGCTCGTGCAGCCGTCCACCGTGCGGTGCATGTCGCGGACGGAAGCATTTGCGGAGAAGTTCAGGGCCGCCTTGTCCCGACGCGAAGTGGCCATCCGTGATTTCTTCGATATTGATTACGCGGTGCGCCGGCTGGACCTTCAACCGCACGATGTTGAGTTAGTCCGACTGGTCCGACGGAAACTGGCGGTGCCTGGCCATGTGCCGGTGGATGTCTCCGAGCCTCGTCTGGCCGCGCTTCGGCAACAGCTTGAACCGCAATTGAAGCCCGTGCTGCGGGCAAGCGATTTCGCGGAGTTCGATCTGGAACGAGCGTTCGGAACGGTTGCCGAAATGGCGACCAAGATAGTCTGAGCCGCCATGGCCTATACCGATATCAACACCTTTGTGTATGACGGTCCGATCTTTCGCCGGCCGATTGCGCTGACGAAGGGCGACGTCGTCCATCGCGACGGCTTCTTCTTCTGCGATCCCCTCCCCGCCACCCCTTCTGATGCCATTCCCACCCGGAGGGCACGACTATGAAACTCCTAACCTCAAATGAACTAGCCGTGAAATGAACATCGTCACGGTTTTTCCACCCCAAGTCTAACGCACGCTGCGCTTTAAAACCTCCTAGATAATACTCTTGACTCTTTGAAAGTTTTATGGTACTTTCTTTCAAAGAGTATTTAGCTTTGAAAGCGGGGTTACGGAGTGATTCATCGACAACATGAACCCACACGATTTTCATTCACCAAAAGCCGGCAAGATCATTCATACGCCGCAAGGCTACGCGGCATTTCTTCCCGCACCATTGCCCCCGGCGCTGACATATGATGACGACATGGTCGTTGCGCTCTCACGGGCCGACGCTGCGCTCAGTGAGCTCTCCGGCCTCGGGCGGCATCTCCCGAACCCGCATCTGCTGATTGAACCCTACGTGCGTCGAGAAGCCGTGCTGTCCTCGCGGATCGAAGGCACGAAAACCCAGCTCTCCGATCTCTTGCGCGAGGAGATGGAAGAGGGGCCCGGCAATCGTGATGATGCGGATGTGCGCGAGGTGCGCAACTACGTGGTGGCGCTCGAGTATGGCATCAAGCGGTTGGATCAGCTACCCCTCTCCTTGCGTCTTGTCCGTGAGCTCCATGCGCGGTTGATGAAGGGGGTTCGCGGAGACCGAGCGACTCCAGGCGAGTTTCGCCGTTCACAAAATTGGATCGGCTCTTCAGGAAGCACTCCCGCAACGGCGACCTATGTCCCACCGCCCGTCGACGCAATGCACGAAGCGCTCACCGACTGGGAGCGATTTTTGCACGAGCGGGGACGTCTGCCCGATCTCATCCAGTGCGCGCTCATGCATGAACAATTTGAAGCGATTCATCCGTTCCTTGATGGCAATGGACGGATCGGGCGTCTGTTGATTACGCTCTTTCTGATCGAGCGCGGGCGCTTGTCGCAGCCGTTCCTCTATCTCTCCGCGTACATCGAAACCCGCCGGGATGAATATTATGGGTTGCTTCAGCGGGTACGGACACACGGCGACTGGTCCGCATGGCTGCGGTTTTTCTTAGCGGGTGTGGCAGACACGGCCCAGGAAGCGGTGCGTCAGGCGGGGCAACTGATGCATCTTCGCGAGGAGTTCCGCGCGCGTCTGCGCGACCGGCCGAAAGCGCTAGCACTGCTTGACCAGCTATTTATCAACCCCTATCTGACGGTTGCGAGAGCGTCTGAAGTCCTGCGCGTCTCCAATCCGACGGCTAGACAGGCCGTGATGCTTCTGCAGCAGAAAGGCATGGTAGAAGAAATCACCGGCCGCGCCTGGGGGCGTCTCTATCTCGCGCGTCCCATCTTGCGAGTTCTTGAATCTCCCATGAAGCAAACGTCGCACATGGCCGGGATCCTCGGCGCCGGAGGCAAGGCGACCAAAGCGTTGCTGGAAGAGCGGGCCAAAGACCGCGAACGAGAAGATTCGTAACCGCCGCCAGGGTTTGATACCATGAAGCATTCCCACCCGGAGGGCACCGCTGTGAGACTCCTGACCTTGCCTGATTTAGCCATAAAATGAGCCCCGTCCCGGATTTTCCGCTGACGAAGGGCGACGTCGTCCATCGCGACGGCTTCTTCTTCTGCGATCCCCTCCCCGCCACTCCTTCTG
>JACQWM010000004.1 GCA_016209275.1 Candidatus Omnitrophota bacterium | reverse complement strand
GTCTTGACCAGCGTCTTGTCGATGTCCGCCGTAAGCGGCGCGTCGAAGATGCACGAGTGCGGGTTGCCGGTGAAATCCTTGGAGACGAGCGGGTCGGTGTTGTAATGCAGTATGCGCTACATCGGGCCCTCCGCCGCCGCCTTAAACACCGCGTTCACCTCCTCGACGGAGGTGTCTTTCGCCACCTGGCAGGAGAGGTCGACGATGGAGACGTTCGGCGTGGGCACCCGCATGGACATGCCGTCGATCTTGCCCTTCAGCTCAGGAAACACCACCCCGACGGTCTTCGCGGCCCCGGTCGTGCTGGGAATCATGGACAAGGCGGCGGCGCGAGCGCGCCGCAAATCTTTGTGGGTGAGATCCAGCAGCCGCTGATCGTTGGTGTAGGAGTGGATCGTCGTCATGTAGCCGCGCTGGATGGTGAAGCGCTCGTGGATCAGCTTAGCGATAGGGACCACGCAATTGGTCGTGCAGGACGCGTTGGAGATGACGTGGTGCGTGGCCGGGTCATACCGCGCGTCGTTGACCCCCATCACGATGGTGAGATCCTCCCCTTTGGCCGGCGCTGTGATGATGACTTTCTTGACCCCCTTGGCCGCCAGATGGCCGGACGCCTTCTCCTTGTCGGTGAACGCCCCGGTGGATTCCACCACGATATCCACCCCCAGCTCGCCCCACGGGATCTCGGCAGGCTGCTTCGACGTGAACATCTTCAGCTTCTTGCCGTTGACCACGACCCCGTCTTCAGCCGCCGAGACCTCGGCGTTGAACATGCCGAGGATGGAGTCGTATTTCAACAGGTGGGCCAAGGTGGCGGTCGGCGTGGGCAGATCGTTGATCGCCACAAATTCCAATCCTGGACGGTTGAACCCGGCTCGGAACACGTTGCGGCCGATCCGTCCGAATCCGTTAATGCCAATGCGGACTGCCATGGGAATCCTCCTTGGTCTGCCTCGAATGTAAGTCCATAAATTTTACGCTGATTCGAGGGAAATCGCAATGGCTACACCGGCAGGGTCGCCTCGCGCAGCGCTTTGGCCGCCAGTTCCGGCGGCGTGGGATTGATATAGAAGCCTGTGCCCCACTCGAAGCCGGCGATTTTGACCAGCTTCGGGATCAGCTCCAGATGCCAGTGGTATTCGTCCCGCTCCCGCGACTCAATGGGCGAGGTATGGATGATAAAGTTGTAGGGCGGGTCGGAGAGCACCACCCGCAGGCGCAGGAGCACCTCGCGGAGAATCCGAGCAAAATCGCTCGTGGCCTCGGGGGTGATCTGAGCGAAATCGGCGCGGTGCTGCTTCGGCAGAATCCAGACTTCGAAGGGAAACCCGGACATGAACGGGCAATGCGCGATGAAGGAGCGGTTTTCGCAGACCAGCCGCTCGGGCTCTTGGAGCTCCTGGGCGATCATGTCGCAATACGGGCAGCGATCGCGGAACTCGAAATATTTCTCGCAGCCGCGCAGCTCTTCCTGCACGCGCTTCGGCACAATGGGCAGCGCAATGAGCTGGCAGTGCGAATGCTCCAGCGACGCCCCCGCCGCCAGTCCGAAGTTTTTGAAGATCAGCGTGTACTTCAGCCGGGCATCCCCCCGCAGATCCAGCGACCGGATCTTAAACGCCTTGATCACCTCGGTCAGCTCGGGCACGCTGAGGTCCGACATTTGCCGATGGTGATCCGGGGATTCGACAATGACTTCATGCGCCCCCACGCCATTGCACAGATCGAACACCCCCAGCCCGCGGCGGGCCAGGTCGCCCTCGATCTTGAGCGCCGGAAACTTATTCGAGACGACGCGAAGCGTCCAGCCGCTCGCATTCGGCGCGGTGCCGGAGGGCCGAAGCACATGGATCTCCGGAGGCGTCATGCTTTCATTGCCGTAGCAGAACGGACATTTCGTTCCGCCGATGGCCTGATGCTCCACGTCAAAATCCGCCGGGCCGGACGGCGATTCCGTCTCCACAATATTCCACCGCCCGATCACCGGATCCCGCCGCAGCTCAGACATGCGCCTCCCGCAAGTATTTGGC
This sequence comes from Candidatus Omnitrophota bacterium, assembly GCA_016209275.1. Taxonomy (NCBI): domain Bacteria; kingdom Pseudomonadati; phylum Candidatus Omnitrophota; species Candidatus Omnitrophota bacterium. The sequence goes on along the minus strand of JACQWM010000004.1, from coordinate 160,361 downwards.
CGACTCTTCAGGCGGCGTGGGATTGATGTAGAAGCCGCTGCCCCACTCGAAGCCCGCCACGCGCGTCAGGCGAGGAATCAGCTCGATGTGCCAGTGATAGTCTTCCTCGATGGTCTTCCAGTGGCCGACCTTGCCGCGCCCATGCCGGAAGGGCGCGGTGTGCAGCAGGGCGTTATAGGGCGGATCATCCAGCACGCTTTTCAGCCGCATGAGCACCTCCCGAAGCACCTGCGAGGCCTCCGTGATTTCCTCGTTGGTCGCCCTGACAAAGTCGCTGCCGTGGCGCTTCGGCACGATCCACAGCTCAAACGGGAACCGCGACGCGAAGGGGCACAGCGCCATCACGGAGGAGGTCTCGAGGACCACGCGCGCTTGCATCTCGCGCTCCTGCGCAATGATATCGCAGATCAGGCAGCGCTCCTTATCCTCGAAATACCGGCGCGCGCAGACGAGCTCCTCTTTCACTCGCAGCGGCGTGACCGGGGTGGCAATGAGCTGGGATCGGCTGTGTTGAATGGGCCCGGCTCCGCTGACCGTGCCGTAATTCTTAAACCAGAGCACGTACCGAAACCGCGGATCGCGCTCCAGATCCTTCATCCGGTCGGCCGCGGCCTTCAGCGAGCTATGCACTTGGGCCGCGGGAAGATCCGCCGCATTGGCGATATGCTGCGGGCTTTCGATGATGAGCTCATGGGCGCCGATGCCGTCCATCAGATCATACATGCCCTTGCCCCGCCGGTTGAGCTCGCCTTCGATCCTCAGCACCGGCCTGATGTTGGGGACGACCCGAACGCTCCACCCAGGCTGATTCGCCGCGCTGCCGTTGCCGCGCACGGCCATGATCTCGGGCGGCGTTTTTGACTCCTTGCCCTCGCAGAAGGGGCACTCGTCCTTCGAGGCGGGATCGGCGTGCGGTGTCAGAAAATCCACCGGGCGCTTGGCCCGCTCCGTGGCGATGATCACCCACCGACCGATGAGAGGATCTTTTCTGAGTTCAGGCATTTAACCGAGTGTGTCTCCGACTCGAATCGCATGACCGGCCAGGAACTCGCGGACGCTCATGCGCCGCCGATTCGCCGGTTGCACTTCGGTGATGTCCACGATCCCCTCGCCGGTGGCCACCACCATCCGGTACGGCACCGCTTCGACAATGGTGCCGGCAGCCGCCTGGCTCGCCGAGGATGCTCGCGCCGCGGCCGCCGTCACTTTCAGCGCGCCGCCCCTCCATTGGGTCATCGCGCCGGGCCAGGGATTGACCGCGCGAATCCGCCGGACAATCAGGTGGGCCGGCTGCGCCCAATCAATCCAGCCGTCGGCCTTGGTCAGCTTCGGGGCAAAGGTCGCTTCGGCGTCGCTCTGCGGCGTTTCGCTCGCCTGCCCTTTCGCCAGCTCGCCAATCGCCTGCACCAATTCCGCAGCACCCACGTGTGCCAGCCGCTCCGTGAGCCGATCCGCGGGCTCCTCCCGCTCAATCGGCACCGAGCGCTGGCGGATGATGGCGCCGGCATCTAAGCGCTCAGTCAATCGGAAGATCGTCACCCCGGTGGTCGTCTCGCCCTGCAAGATCGCCCGCGCGACCGGAGCCGCGCCTCGATAGGCCGGCAGCAGCGAGGGATGCACGCCCAGCATGCCTTGGGTCGCGGCGGCCAGCACCTCGCGCGGAATCAGCCGCCCGTAGGCGATCACAATCCCCAGCTCGGGATGAAACGGCTGCAGGAGCGCTGCGGTGGGTCGTTCGGGCTGCGCCACGGGAAGACCTAAGTGGACGGCTGCGCGCTTGACCGGCGATGATTCCGTGCGCAATCCGCGTCCTTTCGGTCGATCAGGCTGTGTGACGCACAGGGCGATCTCATGTCCTGCGGCGGCCACCGCCGTCAGGCTCGGCACCGCAAACTCCGCCGTGCCGAAGAATATCACGCGCATCCATCATGTGTGATTAAGTGATTGGGTGATTGGGTGATTCAAAGATATGAAACCCTGAGCGATCTCTCGTAATCACTTAATCCCTCAATCACTCAATCACCTCGTCGGTCTTCTCGTCGTTAAACGGCGCCACCACGGCAGGCGATCAATAAAGAGCCGGCCCTGCAAATGATCAAATTCGTGCTGCAAGACAATCGCCAAGAGCCCCTCGGCGGTCACCGTGTATGCCGCACCGGCCGCATCGCATCCGTGCATTCGAACCCTCGCGGCCCGCCGGATTTTGGCCCACACATCGGGCACGCTGAGGCACCCTTCCACAATCCCCGCGCGCCCGGCAGACCACTCGAGCGCGGGATTCACCATCACGAGCTCCTGGCCCGGATGGCGGGAGGGATTCGCCACGAAGACTTGCGCGTCGCGTCCGATTTGCGGAGCGGCCAGCCCAATGCCATCATTAGCGTACATCGTCTCAATCAAATCGTCAACGAGACGCCGCACATCATCGGTGAAGGCCCTCACGCGGCAGGCGGCGGCGCGCAACACCGGTTGCGGCTCAAGGCATAACGGGCGCACCGGCATATTGGTGGTATTGTAATGCCTCGGAGAAAAATTGCAACCACCTATGGTATGATAGGCGCATGGCGCTGGCCGCGGTTCCGACAGATCTGCAGCCCTATTTTGACAAAGGCATCCAAGCCTACACGCAAGGCAGCTACGAATACGCGGCCGATTTGCTCTCGTTTGTCGTCAAGAATGCCCCGGATGCGACCGAAGCGCGGCGCTACCTTCGGCTCGCCATTCAAAAGCACGCGAACCAGCATCCGCCCTCCTGGCTGTGGCAGCTCTCGATGACCCTGCTGACGCTGCCGCTGCGCGCGTGGGCCTGGCTCGTCCAGGCCCAAGGCAAGTACCGGCAAGCGATCGGCCTGTATGAATGGGAACTGCGGCTGAATCCCCGCTCGCGATCGCTGCTGATGGCGCTCGCCCAAGCCCTGAGCCGCACCGGGCTTGAAGACGCCTCGCTGCAAACCTACGAAGAACTGCTGTCGCTCGATCCGAATCATCTGGGCGCCTTGAGAAAACTCGCACGGCTCGCGATGAAGCGGGCCGATGACGCGAAAGCGCGCACCTGTTTTGAACGAATCCTGCAGCTGCATCCCGGCGATCTTGAAGCGCAGCAAAGCCTCCGCAATCTCGACGCGTTAGGGACGATCAAGAAGGGGTTTGCGGCCTAACTCCAGCATATAGCAGATAGAAAAGGCCGTTCGCTATCTGCTATGTGCTATTTGCTATTTGCTGCTTTTACAGCGGATCCACATCCACAAGCACCGGCAGCCCGCCGAATTTCCTCCCTGGCTGCAGCACCTTCCGCAGCACATCCGTCAGCGCGTCCGTCGTCGTCCCCTTGAGCAAGACACACATGCGGTACGTGCGGCGCAGGCGAGCCACCCGATGGGGAGCCGGGCCGATCATGGTGATTCGCCGGCGTTTCGCCGCCTGGCGCAGAGCGGCGGCTAACCGCTCAGCCGTCTCCTCCGCGCGAGCGCGCGTGCTCGCGAGGACCGTCAGCTGTGCCAGGCGCGAAAACGGCGGCAAGGCCAGCCGGCGCCTCATCGCTAGCTCCTCGCGATAAAACTGCCCGTAGTCGTGGGCGGAGGCCGCGTGAATCGCGTAATGCGTCGGGCAATACGTCTGAATCACCACCTGGCCTGGGCGGCTGCTGCGCCCTGCCCGGCCGGCCATCTGCGTGAGCAGATCGAACGTCCGCTCGCCCGCTCGAAAATCCGGCAGGTTCAGCGAGGTATCCGCTGAGATGACGCCGACGAGCGTCACCGAGGGAAAATCATGGCCCTTCGCGATCATTTGCGTGCCAACGACCACGCCCACATGCTCTTGGCTGATCGCCTCAAAAATCCGCTGGTGGCTGTCGCGGGCTGCGGTGGTGTCGCGATCCATCCGGGCGATGGACGCCATGGGAAAAAGCCGGTGCAATTCCGATTCGACCCGCTCGGTCCCTGACCCTCGGAATCTCAACGAGCCTTTTCGGCAGGCCGGGCACGCCTCCGGGGGCGGGTAATGCGCATTGCAGTAATGGCAGCGCAGCACTCCGGCGGAGGCGTGGTAAATAACCGGGATAGCGCAACGCGAACAGCGCACCACCTCCCCGCACGCCTGGCATTGAATCGTCCGGGCGAAGCCGCGGCGATTGAGCAGCAGCATCGCCTGCTCGCCGCGCTCCACCGTCCCCTGGAGCGCAAGCGCCAGCAAGCGCGAGAAGGGGCCGATGCGGCGGCGGCTCGCCATCTCCTCTCGCAAATCGACGACCGCAACGCGCGGCAGCGGGCGGCCCTCGATGCGCTCGGGCAGCGTGGCCAAGCGGTAGCGGCCTTGGGTCGCCGCAAAGAAGCTTTCAAGCGAGGGCGTAGCACTACCCAGCAGCACGGCCGCCTTCACGCATCGAGCGCGGGCCACGGCGACCTCCCGCGTGTGGTACCGGGGCACGTCCTGCTGTTTGTACGTCGTCTCCTGCTCTTCATCGATGATGATCAGCCCCAACGATGGCACCGGGGCGAACACCGCGGAGCGCGCCCCGATGACGATCCGCGCGCGCCCCGCCGCCAGGCGCTGCCACGCGATGGCTCGCTGCCGAGACGTCAGCCGGCTATGCCAGACTGCGACCTGGCTGCCAAAACGGCCCTGCACACGGGCGATTGTCTGCGGGGTGAGCGCAATCTCAGGAATCACGTAGATGGCGGCCTGGGCTTGGGCAATGACGCTGGCGATGGCGTGCAGATAGAGCTCGGTTTTTCCTGAGCCGGTCACGCCATGCAACAGCACAACCGGAGGCCGGGGACCTGCGGCGGATCGCTCGGCAAGTGCCCCGGCGATCGTCTGCCACGCCTGCTGTTGAGCCGGTGTCAAAGGCTTTGGCGGCTCACGCGCCGCCTCAGGCGGCCCCCCTGAATCGGTCGAGCTTATGGGCGCGCGAATCCTCAGCTGACTGGGCACCATCGCCGCCAGCGCTTCGCCGAGGCTGCAGTAGTAGGTCCGGCTCAGCCAGCGCGCCAACTCCCACCGTTCATCGCCGATGACCGGGATCGGATCGATCACGCGGCGGATCGGCTTCAGGTGAGCGATCGGACTCTGGCCAACGCGCGCGATGATGCAGCCCACCAGCCAGCGCGGGCCGAATGGCGCGGCCACGCGCGCGCCGGGCTGCGCTGCCGCATCCATCGAGGGGGGGATCAGGTAGTGGAACGTCTTGTCCAGCGGCAAATTGAAGGCGACTTCAGCAATCATCTCAGAGGACAAGGAGTTTTCTAACGAGCTTGAGATCCGTCCAGGCAAACGTCTTCGCGGGGGGATTGCGCAGCAGATACGCCGGATGAAACGTGGGCACCAGCGGGATCCCCTGATAGTCGCGCACCTGCCCGCGGATTTTGGTGATCGCCACGTGCGGCCCTAACAGCGCCTTGGCCGCCACAGCCCCCAGCACGCAAATCACCTTCGGTTGGATGATGGCGAGCTGCCGCTCCAAAAACGGCCGGCAGGCGTCCACCTCCTCCGGCAGCGGCGTGCGGTTGCCAGGAGGGCGATCCTTCAGCACATTGCAGATATAGACGTCCGCGCGCCGCAGCCCCATCGCCTCGATCATCTTCGTCAGCAGCTGTCCTGCGGCCCCCACAAACGGTTTGCCCTGCAGATCTTCATCGCGTCCCGGGGCTTCTCCCACGAACACCAGCTCGGCCTGCGGGCTGCCGTCGCTGATGACGGCATGGGTCCGGGTGCGATACAAGGGACATCGGCGGCAGCGCAGGACGTCCTGAGTCAGTGCTGATAACTCATCCTGTTTGGAGCGTTCGTTGGCGCGAACTGCTGGGATCTCCCTGAGCCCAAAGGCGGATAATCCTTCCAGATGTTGCCGAAGCCGCCGTGCCATCTGGGAAAGTTCACTCATGATCTTGAGCAATGACCAATAACCAAGCACCAATAACCAAACAATAACCAATGTTCCAATGACCGAATAACCAAATAGTCTGTCTGTTTGGTCATTGGTGATTCGGTCATTGGTGATTGTTTGGTCATTGGAATTTGGTCATTGGTGATTGTAACAAGGGTTTGATCACCTGCTCGACGATGTCATCGGCCGCATGCGGGTGGCTCAGCCGCTGCGCCGCCTGGCGCAGCGCGGCCATCCGACCGGGGTCCTCGCACAGCCGGCGAACCGTCTCCGCCACGCGCTTCGGATCGCGGATGAGCACGGCGGCTCCGGCGTTGATGAGCGCGCGGGCATTCGCTTGCTCCTGACCTGGAATGACATGATACATGAGCATCGGCAGGCCTGCGGCCATCGCTTCGGTCACGGTCAGCCCGCCGGCCTTCGCGACGATCAGGTCGCTGGCCGCCATCAGCTCAGGCATCGTCTCCACAAATTCGAAGACTTTCACCGGCATGGATGTTTGGCGCGCGGCGGCGCGCAGCCGCGCTGCCGTTTTCGTGTTTTCGCCGCAGACGACGAGCAGCTGAATGCGGCCCGGCCAGCAGCGCTCAAGCGCCGTGAGCGCGCGGACGACCGCCTCAAACGGCCCGACGGTAGCTCCCCCGCTCGTGATGAGGATCGTGCGCCGGCCGCCGGAGAGCCCCACCTGCCGCCGGATCGCCTCGCGGTCGCGGATCTCGGCGAAGCGGCGATCAATGGGAATCCCGAGCACATGGATCCGGTCGGCCGGAATGCCGCGAGCCACCAGCGTGCGCGCCCCCTGCTCGGTTGAGCAGATGTAGGCCTCGGCCTCGCGGGAGAGCCAAAACGCGTGGGGGTGGAAATCCGTGACCACCACGACGAGCGGAGCGCGCAGCCACCCGGCGCGCTTTGCCGTGCTGATGACATCGCAGGGGAAAAAATGCGTCACGACGATGAGCTGCGGCGGATGCTGCTGAAGCTCTCGCAGCCACCGCCAGGCCATGATGAGATTCCCCTGTCGCCTGATGGGCTGCCAGATCGCATAGCCGATGGGGTGATCCAGGCAACGAAACGCGAGCGCCCACAGCCAGGCTGTCGCTCGCACTAAATAATAGTACGTGCGCGGATAGCTCCAGCGCCACCACAGCGGGGTGCACTTTAACGCGTCGTGGCAGACAATGTCGGCGTCCGGTATTAAACGCGCTAAGGCCTGCGCCATCGCTTCGGCGGCTCGGCGATGCCCGGCTCCTGCTGTGGTGTAACTGACAAGCATGCGCGGCGCGGAGGTCGACACGGAGGTGGAACGTTATCCAGGGGGTTTGAGTTTTCGAAACGCGTCATAGTAGCCGGAGACCTTGGCCCAAAACAGCCAGGGCCATCGATCGCGCTCCGTGACTTTGATGCGGCGCAGCGCGAAGGGCGCCATCGCCGCATCGCGTGAATACCGATTGGTGGTGACTGCGGCGCGGTACCCAGCGAGGCTGGCCGCCTGCTGCGCGTGCGGCGTGAAGCCGCCGATCGGATAGCTGAGAAAATCAACCGGCTGGCCGAGCCGCGCCTCAAGGGCTTGCTTGGAACGCACGATCTCTTCCGTCACCTGGGACGGCTGGGCATCCGGCAAATAACAATGATGCGCGGTGTGGCTGCCGATCGTCAGGCCGCCATCAGCCATCGCGGCGAGCTGCTCCCACGTCGCGAACCCAGGACCTCCAATTTCTTCAGTCGCCACAAAGACGGTTGCGGAAAATCCGAACCGCTTGAGGATCGGCCACGCCACCGTGCACGTCTCCTCATAGCCATCGTCAAAGGTGATCACGACGCTGCGCCGCGGCAGAGCCTCGCGGCCCGCCGGCGTGCGCAACAGCTCCTCCAACCCAACCACATGGAATTTCCACCGGGCGAGGCACATCATTTGCCGCTCAAAGGCCTGTGGCGAGACCGTCGGCACATGGTCGCCGCGAAAGGCCCCCACGCGATGGTAGCCTAAAATGGGCAGATGATAGGACCAGCGTCTCATCGCGACCGTCGAGCCAGCTCCCAGCACTTCGCCCACTTCAAAAACTCGACCCCGGCGAAGAGCTCGGCGAACACCAGCCCGTGCCACCCTTCCCGGTATCCCTGCTTTTTCACGTAGCTCTTCCAGAAGATTTTCCACGGCCGCCTCCACAATCGCCGGCGGATGTCCAGCGCAGCGCCGGCCCCTTCAGCCGCGAACCATTCCTCCGCCTGCAGCGTGGTATACCGGTGCTGCCGCGCCGCAAACGTCATCAGATCCTCGCACGGATGGTGCTCGATATCCGCGGGCAGCTCGCCCACGGTGCCGTCGATGACGGATCGCTCGTGGACTAATCCCTCATAGCGCACGCGCGTGCGGCGCGCTAAGTTCGGCACCATGTAATGCCAGCCGCCGAAGCGCATCACGCGCCCCAGCAGCACGCTGCGGCGATAAAACTTCAGCCCGGCATGCGGCGTCCCCTCGCGGAGGATCTGCTCCATGGCGTGGCGGAAACCCGGTGTGACGACGTCATCCGCATCCATCTGCAGCACCCAGTCGGATGCCGCGCGCTCGCTGCCGACATTCCGATCCATCGCGAAACTTCCGTCAAACGCATGAACGATGACGGCAGCCCCGAAGCGGCGGCAGATCTCAACCGTCCGGTCGGTGCTTCCTCCATCGACCACGATCACTTCATCGGCCCAGGCCACGCTGGCCAGGGCGCGGGCGATCCGCGCTTCCTCATTCTTCGTGAGGATCACGACGGCCAATGTTTCTCGTGGCTGAGAGCTAGGAGCTGAATGCTGGGGGACGCTCTCAGGAGCTTCTAGCTCCCAGCGCTTAGCCGCCTGCGGCAGTGAAGATCGAATCGTCAGCTCCCAGAACGCGGCACCCTTCAAAAACTCGCCCCATGCCACAACACCGGCGTTCATCAGGCGGTCCAGCTCCTGGCTGCCCCGGCGGCTGACATAGGAGGCCGCAAACATCCGAAGCGGACGCGCCACCAGCCGCCTGACCACGGCGATGCAGGTAGGTGACCGCGAAGGGCCGCTGGGGTGCTGCGCCTCGCCGCGAGCTTCCGCGATCGAGCGCTCGATGCGCTCCGCCAGGCTCCGAGAGGGTTGATCCGCCCCCGGAGCGCGATAGCGTCCTGAGCGGAGGTTGCGGAGAATGCGCCAGACATCGCGGCCGATCGCGCCGGTGTGGCCCACGACGCTGACACTGCTCTCGGCGGTATTTTCGACGCGAACCGGGAACTCGCCCACGCGATAGCCGAGCAGGCGGGCCAGCACCAGCAGCTCGACATCGAACGCAAACCCGTCGATCCCTGCCTGGGCAAAGAGATCTTCGGCCGCCTGCTGGGTAAATCCTTTCAGCCCGCATTGGGTATCCTGATACGGCAGGCGAAAGAGCGCGCGGATGAGCCGGTTAAAGCAGGGGCTAACGACCTGCCGCAGCAGCGTCGGCGGCACGGCCACGGCGGATTCACGCAGCGCCCGGGAGGCGATGGCGATGTCGCAGCCGTTGCGCAGCAATGCCAGCGGCCGCTCAAGCGTCTCAACGCTGATGGGCAAGTCCGCATCGCAGAAGATTCTGAAGGCGCCTCGGGCCCGGCGCATACCCTCACGGACCGCAGCGCCCTTGCCTCGGTTCTCCGCCAGACGGACCAGGCGTATGCGCGAATCGCGCGCGCTGCAGGCCTGGGCCAGCTCCGCCGTCTGATCCGCGCTGCCGTCGTCAACCACCACGATTTCAAACGCGCCGCGCGGGCTTAAGAACTCGACGAGGTGTGCTAGGGTCGCGGGCAGATACCGCTGCCCGTTGAACACAGGAATCACGACCGACAGGTATGGGAGAATACCGTCCTGCTGATGGAACGGCTCGCCCTGATCGTGCTTGCCCTCATCTTGCTGATTCGCTGTCTTCATCGTGCGGCCGCGGATGAGTGTGGCACTTTCAGCCGCGCTGCTGCGGCAGCGCGCACATCAGACGTCATCCGGACGTACTTCCAGTAGCTGACCCATTGGTAGCGTCCCGCCATCCTGGCCACAAACCAGCCCACCGCCCCATCCCGATAGCCTCGCTTCAACACGTAGGAGCGCGCCACGCGATCGATGGCTCTCCAGAGCGCTTTTCCAAGGCTCATGCGCCGGCCATCGGCCGCCCATTTTTCGGCTTCGAGCGTGGTTTGCCGATCGAGCTTGCGCAAAAAATCGCCTCGGTCGCGGTAGGAGTAGTGGATCAGATCCTGGGTCAGCTGCCCGGCTGGACGATCCGAGAACGCCCGGGGATGCACCGTGGTTTCCTCCCACCGAAACACCGATTTCTTGAAGAGCTTCAGTTGCGGGCTGGGATACCAGCCGCCGTGGCGGATCCAGAAGGTTCCGAGATAATTGCGGCGAGGAATCGCATAGAGCTCATGCGCCGGTGTAGAGCGGAAGAGCGCGATGATCTCCTGGGCCAGCTCGGGTGTCACGCGCTCATCCGCATCCACGCTGAAAATCCACTCATGCTTGGCTTGGGCATGGGCCCAGTTGCGGTGCCGGCCTTCGATGTCCATTGCCCGGCGCACGACGCGCGCGCCCATCGCCTCCGCGGTCCGCGCGGTGTCATCCGTGCTGTGATCATCGACCACCAAGACCTCATCGGCCCAGTCGACACTCCGGAGGCAGTCGCGGATCCGAGCGGACTCGTTTTTCGCTAGAACGACCACGGAGAGCGGGATTTTGTTTTCCATGCGGTTTTCAATTGGGCGGGGTCTTCTGCTGGGATCACGGCCGCGCGATGCCACCAGTGGGCCGCCTGCATGAGCCGGCTCCATCCCCTTGAGGGAGCGGCGATCATGTCAAATCGCTTCTTTGACCGCCGTAAAATCCACACCGCCGCGGCCGCAGGAGCCAGCCTGGCCGGAATCGCGCGCCAGTGGATGTCCGCATGCGGGATGAGCCCCACCGACTCAAAGATCGCGCGTGTCGTCACGCCCGAGGGGATGGGACAATAGGCATAGACGTAGGTGCGGTGCCGCGCCCAGGCAATCATCTCCTCCAACCACTGCTTCAGCTCCGGCGAGCCTGGGACGAGAGGGGAAAACCGCGGCCAGGCCAATCGCAATCGGCGTCCCCATTGCGCCCGGCACCACTCCCGGTTGCGGGCGAAGAGGGCTTCCCGCTCCGGCATCTTTCGCACCGTCTGATGCTCCGCATGATAGACATACGCCCCTTCGGCCACAACGCACAGGGAGCCGGCCTGAGCGGCTCGCATGCAAAAATCTTCATCCTCGAAGAAAATCCGCTCCACCTGCTCGTTGAAGCCTCCGATTTTCTCGAACAGCTCGCGCTTCACCAACATGCAAAAGCCGATGCACATCCCGACTTCGGTGTACTGCCCGGCTCGGCTCTGGCGCAAGCGATCGGCATGTGCCTGCAGCGAGACGCCTTTCGATGGAACGTTCCCAAGGGTATTGCTGGCCGGATTGATCACGCCAAGGTGCGGATTCGCTGTCGCCACCTCGATCATCTCCTGTAGCCAGCCGACGGTAAAACGCAAATCGTTATTCAAAATGACGACAAAGGGAGCGGCGGAGGCCTTGAGTCCCCGGTTCATGGCTCGCGGGAACCCTTCATTCATTTCATTCTGAATCACCACAATCTCCTTGATCGCCCCGCGGGGTTGAACCGCCGCCAAAAAGGCGCGGACATCCGGCTCGCTGCCGTTATCCACGATGAAGAGGCGGGACGGCACGCGCGTGGCCTCGAGCAGGCTCTCAAGGCACGGCTTCGTTTCCTCGAGATGGTTCCAACTGCATAGCACTAAATCGCAGACTGGTTGATTCATCACCTCACAACCGATATCAGATATCGAAATCGATATCTGATATCGCCTTTGCTTTTAACCTTGAGTCAATCCTCGCGCGGTCAACTCCTGCGCGGCGTGCTCCACGCGATCCTCCGCCGCAACCTGAGCGCCCCACGCGACGAGCTCGCGCAACCCCTCGTCAAACGTCACCGTCGGACGAAAACCCAACGCCGACAGGGAGGCAATATCCGCGTAGCAGTGGCGGATATCGCCGGCGCGGAACTTGAGCGTGGTCTCCGGCTCGACCGGAATACGGTACTGCGCGGCCAATTGCCGCGCGACCTGCCCGATGGACACCGGCTGCCCTGTGCCGACATTGAACACCTGGTGATCCGCGCGCGCCTCGCGCATAACCAGCAGGTTCGCCTGGACGATGTCGCGGACGTGGATGAAATCGCGCGTCTGGTTCCCATCCTCGAACATCAGCGGGCGGTGGCGGTTTTTGATGCGAGCCGAGAAGATCGCGGCCACCCCGGTGTAGGGATTGGAGAGCGCCTGCCGGCTGCCGTACACATTGAAGTACCGCAAGGCCACCGTCGGCACATGATAGCTGCGGCCCACCGACAGGCACAGCTCCTCCTGGTCGCGTTTTGAGACCGCATAGACCGACGTGGGCATCAACGGTTTGCGCTCCGGTGTTGGCGACGGCTCGGCCGGCTGCCCGCAGGAGGGGCACCGCATCTCCCACGCATGAGCTCGCAGCTGCGCGTCGTCCCGAAGCGACGGGGCGATCGGCCCGCACCCTTGACACCGGTACTGCCCTTCCCCGTAGATGCTCATCGAGCTGGCCACGATCAGCTTCTTCAGCGGCAGGCGGTCATTCACGATGACATCGAGCAGTGTCGCGGTTCCCAGCGCGTTGATCGAGACATACCGCTCGATGTCGTACATCGACTGCCCCACCCCCAACAGCGCTGCCTCATGGAAGACCACAACGTTCGCCCGCAGCTCCTTCCGAAGGATCGCCCGGTCGCGGACGTCGCCTGCCACATACTCCGCTGCTGCATTGAGGTAGTCCGGGCGCTGCGCGCCATGGACCTGCGGCTCGAAATTATCCAAGACCCGCACCGCATGGCCTTCTCGGACTAAGGCATCGACAAGATGGGAACCGATGAAACCAGCGCCTCCGGTGACTAAAATTCTCATGACGGATTTTCGATTGACGATTGATGATTGATGATTGATGTTGGACGTTCGATAGCTGGAAAGTTGATCAGCCCGCGGCGGGCTGACTCCTCCAGGAGTTGCCGAATCCGGTGGACATAGGTGTGGCGCGCGGTTACCGCCTCGAAGCCCGCGCTCGCCAGCTGGCCGCGCCGAGCCGGGTCCGCCAAGAGCGCATCAATGGCGGGGAACAATTGCTCAAGCCCGTGATACATCATGAAATGCTCGCCGGGCCTCAGGCCAAGGCGCGAGAGCTCAATGGCGGGGAGCGCATTCGTCACTAAACAGGTTCTCGTGGCCAGGACTTCAAAAACGCGCATGTTGATCTCATTCGCGATCGAAAAGTTAAACCCCAGACGCGCCCGGCTGTAGATCGAGGCCATCTCGTCATGCCGTGCGGTGCTCAGGTAGCTGTTGGGATACCGCTCCCGGAGCGCTTGGAGAATGAATTTTCTGGGTGCGGCCCCCTCCGTGCCGACAAACGCCAGGTCCCACGTCTGCGGTCCGGCCCTCGGAGCGTGCAGTGCCGAGTCGCACCCAAACGGCAGCCAGGCCCCGTTCGGAAGCGCTCCTGAGGCCACGGACTGCGCGCAGAACATCATGTCATAGTGCGGCGCCATCCGCTGGATTTTTTTCCAGCTGCGCGGCAGATGGGTGTCGCTGACCACGAAAACCCGCGGGCGGACGTGCGCCGGAAGCGGCGCGAGGTAGTCATCGCCGTGGTCGACCCGAAGATACAACTCATATCCCGGTGGTGCGGGCGGCCCCTCGGTGACCTGCCAATGATCGGCCGCGATCCCCAGCTGCCGGCAGGCCCGGAGAAAGTAGTAGCCAACGGTGTCAGCCCGAGACCCGTTAAACAACAGCGCGATACGCATCATGGGTGATCAGCACGATCTCCACACCGAAGCGGTGTGCGAGCCGTGCCAGGCGTTCATAGGAGCGGGGATGATCGACCCACACGGCCTGAAGGCGTCCGGTCATCCATGCGCCGACGCACCAGGCCCATGCCAGCGGCCAGAACGCCATGCGAGGAGTGCCGATCATTCGCACTGGATGCGTTCCGCCGATCAGCGCGCGGACGGACCGCGGCAAGCGCCCTTTCACCAGGTGGACGACCACCATGTCCTGGGGCAGCTCAAGCGCGCGCATCCGGGCATCGCGCCAGCCCCGTTCAACGAGCGAGAGAATGAGCGGGCGCATCACCACGCACTCCCTCCGTCGACCGCAGCGCCGCTGAGCATGCCGCCACGACGTCATCGACGCGAATCATCGTCAGGCATGCGCGCTCATAGGGGCATGGCGGCAGCCGAAACCGATGATAGCATGGCCGGCACGGCAAGGTCTCCTCAGCAATGACCACGTGGCCCCCGCGGCCCGCCGTGTACGGCCCGTACACGTGCGGGTCGACCGGCCCGAAAATCGACACGGTCTTCACCCCCTGGCTGACGGCCAAGTGCAGCGGGCCGCCGTCGTTGCACATGACCAGATCCAACCGGGCTAAGAGCGCCACAAATTGCCCCAACGTGGTCTGCCCGCTGACATCGATGGCCGGCTGCGCCATGCGGTGGGCCACTTCTCGGCAGGCGTCGCGGTCGCTGGCTTCTCCGAAGAGGATCACCTGCGCGCGGCACCGTTCGATGAGCGCATCGGCCGCTGCGGCAAAACCCGCCAGGCTCCAGCGGCGAAACGGGGCGTCTTTGCCCCAGCTCACCCCGCCCGCCGGCACGATGCCAACCAGGGTGCGGCCGTCCATGAATCCTTGAGCGGCCAACCACTGCGCTGCCCACGCCGCATCCTCCGCGCGCACCGGCAACTCCAACCGATCTTCCACCATCGTGATGCCAAGAAATTGCAGCAGCCGGCGGTAATACGTCACGATGTGCTCGTCGTGATAGCCGTCAATCGCCAGCCGCTCCTTCAAGAACCGCCCTCGGCCTCGGTAATCGAAGCCGACGCGCCGCGGGATGCCCACGAGTTTGGTCATCAGCCCATACCGCTCGCCCAGGGACAGATCAATCACCAAGTCGAATCGGCGGCCTCGGATGCGCTTGACCAGGCTCGCGAGATACCCCAGACCCTGAAGCCATGAGCGGCGCCACAACCCGATCAGGTCGTCTTTTTCATAGACAAACAACTCGTTCAGATGGGGACTGGATTCGAGAATCCATTCGGTGCGGCGGTTGCACAGGTAGCCGATCCAGCTCTCCGGAAACGCTTGGCGAATCGCTCGAATCAACGGCATGCTGAAGAGCACATCGCCGATGCCGAAGGGATTGATGATGAGGATTTTCATAGATGATGACGAATGGCTTCGACAACCTCCTCGACGGTGATCAGATCCATCGAGGGCTTGGTGATCACGGTATGCCCTGCGCCCCATGGGCCCCATCGTCTAGGCCCATTCGCCGAGTGTGATGAGCCGAAGAGGACGATGGTCTTGGTGTTGACGGCGGCGGCAAGGTGCACCGGGCCGCTATCGTTGGACACCAGCAGCCGGGCCTGCTGCAGGAACGCGGCAAGCTGCGGCAGCGTCAAGCGCCCGACCAGATCAGCCGCCGCAACACCTTGAGGAATGACTGAGGCCGCGTCGCGGCGCTGCTCAGGGCCGCCGATGACGGCAAGCTGTGGGCCAGGTGACGCCCCCAGGGCCTGCAACAACGCCCGGCACCGATCGAGCGGCCACTGCTTGACTGGGTTCGAGGTCCAAGGATGAATGGCGATGAACGGCTCGGCGAGCTGAAGGCCTTGACGGGTCAGCAGCGGCTGGAGGGCTTGC
This sequence comes from Candidatus Omnitrophota bacterium, assembly GCA_016209275.1. NCBI lineage: Bacteria > Pseudomonadati > Candidatus Omnitrophota > Candidatus Omnitrophota bacterium. The sequence goes on along the minus strand of JACQWM010000004.1, from coordinate 144,683 downwards.
CGCTCGGCGTCAAGTCGCGGCTGCCGCCACTGCACCTCGCCCGAGACGGCTTCCCGGGATGTTTGGGCGCCACCCAGCCGCCGGATCAACTCGACATTATACTCGACTTCATGGCGGTCGCCGATCGACTTGCGATCGGCCAGGCGGTGGGTCAGCAATCCTCCCCACTTCCGGTTGTAGCCTACTCGTATGGGAATGCCGGCCAGCCACACCGCCAGATGCCAGGCCTTGGCCGGATTCGACACGATCGCGACATCGAATCGCCGAGGGCGCAGGAACGCTGCCACCTGTGCTGCCTGCAGCCACCATCCTGAGCCGGCGTCAGCCCGCACCGCCAGAACCTCATCGACCGACTGGGCCAGCTGCAGCAAGGGGACGAGGGCGGCATCAGCCAGCCACGTGACCTGCGACTCAGGCTCCAACACCTTTAAGGCGGCGACCGCGGGAAGATTCAACACCGTCTCTCCCAAGCGATCGGTTCGGATGAAGAGAATTCGGCGCATGATGGCGGGAGAAATTACCGGTTGGCCGACAACGAGCTGTTTGGCTTCCACTGGCTGATCCCTAACGCCAGCCCGGCGACCATCCAAAACAGCGCCGCTTGCCGCATCGCGTAAAAGTTGGTATCCAGCGCGGCCTGCGCGGCGAAGGCCAGCAAGCCTCCGAAGAGCCCGAGCAGAATGAGCCGCTCCTTGGACCCAAGACGGTGGCACGCGGCATACAGGTGATAGAACAGCAGCCCCAGGAGCCACGCAAACAGCGCTAGGCCGATCAGCCCGGTTTCCGCGGCGACCTGCAGGTAGCAGTTATGCGCATACCGCGGCTGCTGCTCTCCGCCCACCCAGTACGAGAGATAGTTCGCCATGAACGTGTTCACACCATGGCCGAGGATCGGGCGGTCCTGAATCATGCGCAGGGCGGATGTCCACATGGCGATGCGGTCGGTCTTGCCGATTTCCGACCAGGAGGCGACCTTCGCGAGCCGATGACGGCGGATGAGCGATCCAGCGCCGATCAGGCTGGCCGCCACCAGTAGCAGCACCCCATAGCGCCTGACCGCGCGGCTCATCACGCTCATCATGAGTAGTCCGATGCCCAGCCCCAGCCAAGCGCCCAGCGATTCCGTCCGCACCAAGCAGACCACCAGCGCAGCCAGCAGGGCGAGCAGCGGCCATCGAGCGCGCCAGGCGCGCGTCAACACCACCGCCAGAAGGATGGGAATGACGACCATCAGATAGGTGGCCAGGTCGATCGGATTCTCATATGGGCCGGTCATCCTGAAGTAAAAATCGAGGCGGAAATTCCGAAAAAATCCGTTGCCGTATCGCTCCTGCGTCACCGCTTCGAAGACCACGAAGAGCGCTGCGGCCGCAAACACCCGGAGGCTGCGCTTGACCACGGCAGGGTGCAGGGCCACATCCGCGATGACGACCGTAAAGAGCAGATATTGGAGCCACTTGCCCACGAAACCTTTCAGGCTGGTGCCGGGATAGCGGCTGACGGCGATCGAGAGCGCGCAGACCGCCAGGTAGCCAGTCAGCACCGCCAGCAGCGTGCGAAGCGCCGGCCGGTGCCAGAGGCTGTCGCGGCGTGTCGCCGGATCAAGGCGCGCGAAGAGCCACCCGAAGAACAGGCCTGCGAAGGTCAGCTCAATAGAGGCTTTCGAGAATGGGAGCAGAAGAATCAACAGGTAGAGGCTGGCCTCTTGCAGCCAGCGGACTGCCGCGCGCAGGCCCGTCATGATTTCAGCGCATCGGTCACTTCGGCCGTGACGACCCGCCACGACACGCTGTGGGGCTCGCACACCGCCCGGACGTGCTGCAGTAGGAGGCCTGGTGGATCGGTGATCGCCACCAGCACGTGCTGAACCCGGTGGGCCTCAATCAGCCTCGGCAGCAGCTCGCGCGTGCCGAGCACCGGGGTCCCGTAGATGCGATCGCCAACCTTCCGCGCGTCATCGTCCAAAAATCCGATCACGCGATGCCGCGATTGGGTTTCATACTTCAGCCAGCGCAGCACGCGCGCCCCGGTGTCCCCCGCGCCGATGATCACCGTCGGCAGCCCTGAGGCGGCCGCGCCGCGAACCCATTCATCCAAGAGCCGCTCGACGACGCGCGAGCCCCCGACACCCAGGAACGTCAGCAGGCCGTCAATCACGAGCACGGAGCGCGAATAGCCTTCGAAGCGCCACAGGTACAGCAGCGCCATCGACGAGAGGATCGATCCGAGCGTCACCGCCTTGAAGATCGTGATGATGTCCGACACGCTCAAGTACCGCCAGACGCCCCGATACAAGCCGCCGCCGGCGAAACAGGCGAGCTTGATGAAGAGGATGAGCGGCAGCGACTGCATGATGCGGACCTGAAACTCGGCGCTGAGGGTCCCTTCGAACCGCAGGAAGTATGCGCACACGTACGCGCTGCTGACCACGGCGAAGTCCACGAGGATTTCCAACAGGCGGCGCTTGTGCATCAGCATCGTGGCGATGGGCGTGGCGGGTGCCGGGGAAGGCGCGGAGGAGGCACCCGGATCGTCGGACGCCGCGTGCAGCCGATAGACCTTGACGCGGGCCAGGTAACATCCGCAGAGCACGAGGACCGCCAGCACCAGCGACCACATCGTCACTGCGGTCAGGGGTTTCAGGTCCCGGGAGATGAGGCTGAGCAACCCGAGACCCACGCTCGCCCCGTAGAGCGCGGTCACCGTCTGCCGCTCAGTCAACCCGAGGACGGCGAGCCGATGCGAGACATGATCCGTGCCGCCGGTGAACGGATGCTGCCGGTGCGCGAGCCGCTGCAGCGTGACAAAACAAGTGTCAAAGATCGGCACGGCCAGCACGAGCATCGGCACGGCCAAGACGCTGACAAGCTGGGTTGAGCGGTGCCAATTCCCCATGACGGCTAGTGCGGCGAGGCTGAAGCCCAGCAAGTGGCTGCCGGAGTCTCCCATGAAAATCTTGGCCGGCGGAAAGTTGTAGCACAGAAAGCCAAGACACACCCCGCAGACGATGGACGCGGCCACCGCCAGCATCCACTGGCCGGCTAATCCGGTGTGGAGCGCGCAAAACGCCGCGGCGATGGCCCCCACACCCGCCGCCAAGCCATCCATGTTATCCAGCAAGTTGAAGGCGTTCATCACGAAGACGAACCACAAAATCGACAGCGGAATCGACAGCCAGATCCAGTCAATCAGCGGCAGCCGGATGCCGCCGACGACCACGACACAGCCGATCAGCATCTGCGCGATGAGCTTCGTATACGGCGGCATCCGCCGCAGATCATCCACGAGTCCGAGGAGAAATACGAGGGAGGTCCCGACCAAGAGCACCGCCATGCCCGGGTCGACGCGGACCCAGCAGAGCACGGCCGCGATGAAACTCACGAACATCGCCGCCCCCCCAAGCCGGCCGATCACCCGGCGCCCCCACCGATCGTGCACCGGTCTGGCGACCCATCCGCAGTTGACGGCCAGCGCGCGGACCAGCGGGGTGAGCAGATACGTCAAGGCGAAGGCCGTTGCGGCGGCGGCGATGGCCGTGCCCACGTGCCCGAATGTTTCACGCATGCTTCGCGGTCGCCACCCCAGCGGGCTGCCTCGTGTCAATCACGCTCGCGATGATCTGATCAAGATTCATGGTGGGGCGAAAGCCGATGAGCGCTTGGACCTTGCTGATATCCGGCACGCGCCGCGGCATATCCTCAAACCCCTCTTCATACGCTTCTTCGTAGGGCACGTACGCCACGACCGAGGCGCTGTTCGCCAGACGGATCACGCGCCGGGCCAGATCCTCGATGGTCACCTCTTCCTGGCTCCCCACGTTAAACACCTCGCCGACGGCGGCGGGATGCTCCATCAGCGTCACCAGCGCTCCGATGACATCGCGGACATGCAGGAAACATCGGGACTGCTTGCCATCGCCGTGCACTAGCAACGGTTTGCCCGCAAGCGCTTGGCTCACGAAGCGTGGAATCACCATGCCGTACGCGCCGCTTTGCCGAGGCCCGACCGTGTTGAACAGCCGCACGATGATCGTCGGCACGCCCTTCTCTTTCCAGTAGACGTGCGCCAGAATTTCGTCGACCGCCTTGGAGGTGGAATAACTCCAACGACTCTTCAGCGGCGAGCCCAGCACGCGATCGGTATCCTCGCGCAGCGGGCCTTGGATGTTTTTCCCGTAAATCTCCGATGTGGAAGCGATGAGAACTTTTTTGCGGTACCGATGCGCCATCTCAAAGATGACCTCGCTGCCGCGAATGTTGGTCATGAGCGATTCCAGCGGGCGCTTAATGATCAGCTCCACCCCCACCGCGGCGGCCAAGTGGTAGATCACGTCGCAGCGCTCGACGAACTTATCCACCAGCGTTTCGTTGAGGATGCTGCCGGTGACGATCTGGAAGTTGGGCTGCCCGTCGAGGTGGGCGACGTTCACGTATTTGCCTGTCGAAAGATTGTCCAGCACGGTCACCGCATGGCCCTGGCTGTGCAGCACCTCGGCCAGATGCGATCCGATGAACCCCGCCCCGCCTGTAATCAGCGCTTTCATTCAGAGACGCTCGTCATGTGTCACGCGTTCCTTTCAGCAGCTCCTCATAGAGCGCTTCGATATCGCGCACCAGCCGGTCCTGATCAAACCGCTGCGCCACATAGGCCCGGGCCGATTCGCCAAGCCGCCGCCGCAATGGCGCGTCTTCCACGAGCATCGTCAGCGCTCGGGCAAACCCTTCGGCGTCTCCCGGCCCCACCAGGATGCCGCGCGGCGTCACACGGCACGTTCCCGGAGCCACCTCGCCGTCGGATTCCGGATCCTCCTCCAACAGGTCCGGCACACCCCCGACCCGGGTGGCCACGACCGCGCGCCCGGCCGCCATCGCTTCGATGAGCGCCACGGGCGTACCTTCATTCTGAGATGTCAAGCACGCGACTTCAATGCCGCCGTACACCGAAGGCAAATCGCGCTGCCATCCGGTAAAGCGCACCATCGGGGCGAGACCTCGACGTTGCGACTCCTCCTCAAGCGAACGGCGCAGCGGGCCGTCGCCGACAATCAGCCCTTGGACCTGCCCAAGCGAAGGCTGGCGTGCCAGCCGCTCCATGACCTCTAAAAATAAGCTGGGGTGCTTGATCGGCACGAGCCGGCCGATCAGTCCGAAGCGCAGCGCGGCCGCGCCATTGGGCAGCGGCATCTGGGCCAGATGGGAGAGTGCCAAGCCGACCGGGATGACCCGCCACTGCGCCGCCGAGCCAATGCCAAGCGCGTGCAGCTCGCGCTTTACCGTCGGACTGACCGCGATCAAACAATCCGTCCGGCGCGCCAACCAGCGCTCAATCGCCAAAAACAGCCGCGTCTTCCACGGCGAAAAATATCCCTCCAGCACATGGCCGTGGAACGTATGGATGAGGATGGCGCGGTGCGCCTTGCGCCGCCCGGCCCCCCAGTGGTTGTACCACCATCCTGCGAGTCGGCCTAACGTGCCGGCCTTCGCCATGTGGGTATGGATGATGGCCGGCCGCGTGCGCTGCAGGATCGTGACCAGGCGCAGCCATGAGCGCAGATCGGCCCACAGACGGATGTCGCGCCGCAGCGAGTCGATCTGCACCACCTGCGCTGCCGCATCATGAATCAGCCCGCGCAGATCGCCTTCGCTCGGATCGGGTCGGCCGATCACCAGGCACGTTCGATATCGGCGCGCATCCAGGCGGTTGCAGAGGACTGCCGCATGGAGGGCCGGCCCGCCGATATTCAGGCGGGTCAGCATTCTCACGATGGTCACGCTTGAGGGCATCGGGTCGTGTGTTTCAAACTTGTATTTTAGCAAATCCACGCCGCAGACACCACCGAAGGCTTTCCGCGGCACATACCGCCAGCAGCAGCTCCAGCGGCACGCGGTGCTTCAAGTTGATCGCGGTGACGGCATGGACCGCGGCGATGCCTGCGACGGACGCCACGAGGATGAGGATGGCTCGACGAGCACCGTCCCCGGCCCGCCTCCAGAAGAGGCTCCCTCCCCAAATCCCCGCCACCAGAGACGCCAGATACGTCAGCCGATAGATGGCATCCTGCCAGGGCGCATAGTCGACCCCTGCGTTGGGAGAAAACCACACGAACGCCCACAGCCGCCGCAGCGTCAACTGCGCGAAACGCCCCGGGTGGTCCGCGATAAACTGAAACGCCGCCCCTGCAAAAGCATCGGCTTGCCCGATCTCTGACGCGGACGCCAGCTGCTGCGAGAGGGCCGCATCCGCAAACTCGATCACCCTGCGTCCTGATGAATCCGAGTAGGTTCCGTTGGAGGCAGGGTTGTTGCCCAGCCACATCACGTGCGCCGCATCCGTCGTCATCAGGACGCGATCGAAGAGCGCGTAATTGCGGATCAGCCATGGCGAGATGATGAGCAGGCTTGTCACAAGCCACACCCCCAGGCCTCGCAGCATCGCCGCGCGAGTGCCGCGCATCAGCCAGACCGCCGCCATCCAGGCGGAGAGCCCGGCGATCAGCAAGGTCGAGCGCTGCCACAGCGCGATCCCGGCTACGAGACCGGCCAGCACGCTTCGACCCATCACGCCTCGAGGCTGCTGCGCGGCCCAGAGGATCGTGCCGCTCATAAGGACAAAGAGCAGGCTATCCAGGCTCAGCGGATGCACCCAGCGCGCGTCATAGGTGACCAGAAAGGGGTTGAGCGCTGCGATGAGGCCGGCGAGGGTCGCGATGCGTTGGTCCTGATAGATCAGCCAAGCCAACCAGGCCACGCCGAGCGCTGCTAGCGCGCCGAACGCTCCGTGGAGCATCAACAGCGCAGTGCCGCTGCCAGGGGCCATGCGCATGACGGCAGCCAGCATATAGATGTAGAGCGGCTCTTTCCAGGCGCGATACGTCACACCGTATTGCTCAAAGGCGAACCCTTGCCCGGCATTGAGATGTTCGGCGATCACCGAATACTCCAGCGGCTTCGGCGGGTGGAATCCTGCGGCGGCCGCCAGGACGAGGCGCGCGGCCACTGCCATCGACACGATCAGGACCCCTGAAGCTATCCGCGCGCGAATCGCCATGCGCTCCTCGCGCAATACGCCCACGTCAGCAACCCGCAGCATCCGACGAGCACCACCCCGATCAGATCTGCGCGGCGAAGCAGCGAAAGATTCGCCGTGATCGAGGCCACCCCGTAGGCCGCATTCAGGCTCCACTGCCAATACGAGCCGGCCAGAAACGCTCCGGCCAACCCGCTATAGATGAGGGCCCCGCGCCAATCCACGACCAGCCACAACGGCAGCGCCCAAATCAGCCACTGCACTCCAAACCCAGGACTGATCACATACTGGCCCACGAGATACACCAGCGCTGCGCGCCACAGGTCGATCTGGGCCGATCGTCGCCGCCAAACCCAAATAATGAACACCACTATCCAGATCCACGACACAAGCGGCCCATACGCCACGAGCCCTCGATTGACCGGGCCGGCCATGCGGATCGCCCCATGGACACCGAGGAGCTCAAGCACCCGAGGACCCTGAAGCAGCAGCATCCCGTAGCCCCAAGCGCCGTACACGATATGGGGGCTCACCAATCGACCCGAATAGCCGCCCCACACGGCGATAGCCACGAACGCAAACGCCAGGGTGAATCCTGCGGCGAGAGGCAGCCATCGCGACCTCGCCCGCAACACGAGCGGGATGATGAGTATTCCAAAGTGTTGCCGGATGCCAACGGCTAGTGCCAGCGCGATGCCGGAGAGCCCGAGACGTTCTCGGTCAGCGGCCCAGAGCGCAATGACCGCGGCTGCGGTCGCCACAGTATGAACTTGTCCATGGTAGGCGGAGAGGAGGATGCTCACTGGACTGAGGAGGTAGGCCAGCACGACTCGACGGCCGCCTCGCGCCATCGTTCCCATCACCAGTGCCACCACGACATCAGCGAGAATCGCGGGGACCTTCATCCAGAACACAAATGGCAGGCCCATCGACCGCGCGAGCCACAGCGCATTCGCGGCAAATGCGTAGTTGCCCGTCGGGTACGGCACCGGGTGTCCCGTGGCTTGGATGAGCAGCAATTGAATGTCATTCGTCCATCCCCATGAGGGAGCGAGGAGCAGTTTCACGGCGGTGATCGCCGCCACGAACGCCAGGAGACCAGGCGTCATATCGTGTCAGCCGTGACCCGTGGGACAAACCGGAGATCGCGCCGAAGACCTAGCCGGTGCATGCCCAAGCAACACAACATCGCGAGCGTCTGGAAGCCATAGGTGACGCTGCGGCGGAACGTAATCGAGGAGGCTTCCGGCATGTACCGCACCGGTACTGGCATATCGCCGAGGCGGAATCCGAAATGGATCGCCTGCAGCAGGAATTGCTGGTCGAAGACAAAATCATCCGAGTTCTCGTGATACGGGATCATTTCCAGCACGCGGCGAGAGTACGCGCGAAAGCCTGAATGGAACTCGCCCAGGTTTTGCCCCAGCAGGAAGTTTTCCGCGATCGTCATCGCCCGGTTGGCCGCGTATTTCCAGACCGGCATCCCGCACGCCAGCGCTTCGCGGCGTGTCCGGATGCGGTTGCCCAGCATCACATCGCAGACCCCGGTTTCGATGAAGCCGGTCATCAGCGGAATCAACCGGCTGTCATACTGGTCATCGGGATGAATCATCACCACGATGTCCGCCCCTCGCCGCAACGCCTCGTCATAGCACGTCTTTTGATTGCCGCCGTAGCCGCGGTTCACAGGATGCTCGATCACGGACAAGCCAAGGCGGCGCGCGATCTCAACCGTCCGATCGCGGCTGGCGTCATCGACGACAATCACCTCATCGACCGCGCCGGCTGGGATCTCCGCCCACGTCTTCTCCAATGTGCTCTCGGCATGATACGCCGGCATCACCGCAATGATCTTTGGCCGCATTGGCTAGATCCATCCTCGCAGCACATAGTAGACGATGGAGGCGTATTCTTGAAGAATGCCACGGATCTGCTCAAGGCTCGCCCCCTTCGAATGCGCGTAAAACTGGCTGTGAGGCACCGGCGAGGGGGTCACCGCCAGTTCGGGGGCTGTCCGCCGCAGCGACAGCATGGCTCGGCGCATGTGGTACGGCGAGCTCACCAGCAAGGCGCTGCGCCAGCCGTGGTCGCGCAGGATAGCCGACACGAACGCGGCGTTTTCGTGCGTGTTCGCGGCGCGCGTTTCCAGCAGGATCGCCTCCTCCGGCACGCCAAGCGTAACGGCCAGATCTCGCATCACTTCAGCCTCGCGGAACACGAACGTGTAGCCTGAGGAGAAAATCATGCGAGGCGCTAAGCCTTGGGCGTACAAATCCACCGCGTGCTTGACGCGCTCCTGGTAGCCGCCGCCGGCTTTGCCTGATTCGCCCACCCCGCCGGCGAAGACGACGATGGCCTCGGCCCTCCTGGGAGCTTGCTCCATGCGCAACGGCTCGGCGGTCCACCACACGAATGGGCTCTGAAACAGTACCAGGTACACGAGGATGGCTGCCAGGGCGGTTGCCGCTGCTCGGCGCTTGGCCGCCCGGTACAGGCGGCGCAGCAGCGTGTCCCATCGCTGCGCTGAGGCGTCGCTGGCGCGCAACCGCTCCTCAATCAGCGCGGACATCGCGTCGATGCGCGCATGCCAGCTGTTGCGCCGGGCGGCGGCGATGCGCCGCTGCACCGCCGAAGGCTCCTGCCGCTGCAGCGACCGCTGCAGCACGTCCGCGAATTCGTCGGCCGTGCGGCCGATCGCAACCAACTCGCCATGCTCCGCATTGAAGCGGCGGATCTCCGGCAGATCGGTGGCGACGACCGGGATCCCCATCGCCAGGTATTCATTGAGCTTGGTGGGATAGACATGCGCCGTATACTCGGTCAGCCGGTACGAAATGATGCCGACGTCGAATCCTTTGATGTACGCCGGCACGTCCGTATGCGGGCGGGCATTCAATAGATGGATATTCGGACAACCCGAGAGCGCGGACACATCGGTTTGCGCCGGGCCGATGAGCGCGAAACTCACATGCGGCAGGCGGCGCGCCACCGCGGCAAGCAGCTCTTGGTCAAACCACTGATGGATGCCTCCGACATAGCCGACCACCGGCCGCGGCAGCGCCTGCAGGTCGCGCGGCGCTCCATCGCCGTTGCCTGCCGCGCGGATGCGCTCAAACTGCTCGAAACTGACCCCGAAGGGAAAGACGTGCACGCGGGGATTGTCGCGCGCGGCGCGCTCGCGCAGCTTCTCCGAGGTGACGAACACCAGATTGACATCCCGCAGCAGCTGGGTTTCGCTCGCGCGGATGCGGCGGGCTTGCGGCGAGCTGGAGGCGAAATCGTCGATGCAATAGTAGATCGTCACCAGAGGATCGACGGCGCGGATGATCTCGCGCGCCAACGGGGTGGGCAAGAATGTCCAGACGATCGGCCGTCGGAACCCGACGGCGTGCATCCATCGCTGGATCGCACGCAGCAGCAGCCCCCGATTCATCCATCGCGCGAGGCGCGAATATGGAAATGGCAGAATCACCGGGGAGTAGACGAACAGGTTCTCGGCCACTTGGCGGAAACCTTTGGTGCTGTGCTGCCAGTTCCGCAACCGCTGTTTCAGCCGGCCGATGTCCCGCAGCCCCGGCGCGCGCACGCCGGTGTTTTCGATGAACAGCACGCGGTTGCCTGCCGCAGCCAGGGTCGCCATGATCTCCTGGTGCCCTTGCCAAATGAAGTCCCAATCGATCGTCGAGATGCAGAGGATGTCGCGGCCGCGCAGCATCAGGCCCCAGCACTCCGAAGAGCCTGCCACGCGCCGGAGACGCGCGCGCGAAACAGCGAAACCTTCCCCTGATCCCCGATCATGGTGCGATGCCAGCGCAACGGATCGGTCTGCGCCGTATTGAGCCCATCCTCCGTGGTGACCGCGCAGGCATAGCCGGCCTCGCGCGCCGCCGCGGCCACGGACGCATTCCATGCGCCATACGGGTACGCGATCGTCTGGCAACTGACCCCAAGCTCCTCTTCGATGCGTCGTTTGGCGTCTGAGAGCTCCTGGCGAAGCGCTGCAGGCGAAAGCGTCGTCAAATCCGTATGCGTCAATCCGTGAGCCCCGATCGTAACACTCCCCTCAGCCACGGCCTGACGCCACTCATCCCACGACGCCAGCGCGAACTCCGAATGCTCCTGCACCCAGGGGTGCTGACGGCAGCCCGCCAACACCTGATCGCGGGCCATGGCAAACGCCTCGGATGACAACCCGCGCAGCCGAAACAATTCGTCCCGATATCGCCGCTGCGGATCTCGAACGCGACGTGAAGCCACCACCAGCCGCAACGCGTCAAACCACAACCCCTCTTGCCGGTCGATGAGGCCGGGCACGATAAACACGGCCGAGGGCAGCCCGAGCGATCGGAGAATCGGCAAGGCGGTCGTGATGGTGTGGCGGTATCCGTCATCAAAGGTGACCATCACGGCGCGTTCTGGAAATCGGCCGTTAGCGGCCAGGGCCTCTGAGCAAGATATGACGCAAAAATTCTTCTGCAGGTAGCGCATGTGGCGCGCAAAGCGGTCGGCGCTGATGAACAGATTCCCGAACGCGCTCGGCCCCTCGACGCGAGGCAGCACGCCATGATACATCACAATGCGCAACTGATGCCCCTGCCGCCGGGCCGCGCGCGCGGTCGCTCCGGTGAGGATGGCCGTCGAGGCCAGCCATGATTTGAGCGAAGCGATCATGGGGCGCGGCCTCCCTGAGCTGGCGGCAACACCTCTGTGTAGAGCGCCACGAGGCGCGCGGTCGCATCCTCTGGAGAAAATTCGGCGCGCAGACGAGCCTGGCCAGCGCTGCCCAACCGGCGCGCGAGCGGCTCATCTGATGCGAGTTGAGCCATCGCAGCGGCCAGCGCGCCCGGATCACCTGGCGGCACCACGAAGCCGGTGACCCCATCGTCCACCAGCTCGCGCGTGCCGCCCACATCGGTGGCAATGACAGGGATCCCAAGCGCCATGGCCTCAAGGATGGACACCGGCAATCCCTCCCCCAAGGAGGGCAAGATGATCGCCCGGCTCAGATGGATCACCGCGTTTTTTCGTGATTCCTCAAGCGGCCCGGTAAACGTCACGCGATCCGCCACCCCAAGACGAACCGCCAGCGCCTCTAAGGCCGCGCGCTCAGGTCCGTCGCCGATGATGGCGCAGCGAAGTGATGGAACGCGCTGCGCCAAACATGCCATCGCCTGAAGCAGATACCGATGCCCTTTTCCCAGCAGGAGGCTGGCGATGACCGCGATGATCACGGAGGACGGCGGCCATCCCAACTGGGCCTGAACATCGCTGAGCGTCTCCGGGGACACCGCAAGATCCTCAGGCATCACGCTATGCCTCAGGACACGGATCTTCTCCGGTGCGACACGCACACCGGCGCGCCGTGTCAGATCCTCTGCCACCGCATCGCACACCGCCACAACGCGATCAGCGCCGCGGTAGATCAGGCGGTAGCATCGCGCGTACCATTGATGCCGAAGGCGTCGAAGCCCTCGCTCCCCGGTGGCGGAAAAATTGTGCCCCACGACATGGGAGATCACCCTCGGCCCCCCGGCCAATCGCGCCGCGAGCCAGCCGGCCACGTCACCGGTGTAGAGGAACGTGTGCACCAGGTGGATGTTCCGCTGTCTGATCCAACAAGCCATGCGCCACAGCGCCATGGGATGGAGCAGTGCGCGATACGGCAGCGCGAAGACCCCGGCAGCATGCCGGGAATACCGCGCAACCATCGGCCCGGATCCAGGACAGGCGACATAACATTCAAACCGATCCGCTGGCAGCCGTCGGAGCAGCCACAGCACAAGCGCCTCTCCCCCGCCGAAGCGCGAGGAGTCGATGACGAAGAGAATCCGCCATCGCGCCTGAGACGCCTGGTGCGGCTCCCCGGGAACGTCAGCGCTTGGAATCGACGGTCGTCGCAGCGGCGATATGATGGTGTCCATCTGTCATTCTGTCATCGGTCGCGGGCGCGCGGCGCACGAGGATATTGCCGATCGCCAGCGCGTCGAGCCCTGCCTCAAGAAAGCCTCGCACCGCATCATCCGGCGAGCACACGATCGGCTCTTCATGAATGTTAAAACTCGTGTTGATCACCGATGGAATGCCGGTCAGACGCTCCGTCTCAATGAGGATCTGATGCAAATCCGGATTGGAGTCCGGGGTCACGAACTGCGGTCGCGCCGTGCCATCCACATGCACCGCGGCCGGGCTGGCCTGCCGCATCCACGGCGTGCACGATAAGCACACCGTCATGAACTGCGCCGCGTGACGGACTTTCTCCGTCTGATCATAACACCGCCCAGCCGCCGAGGCCAGCGTCGCCGGCGCAAACGGCATGAAATCATTGCGCCGCAGCTTCTGGTTGAGCCGCTCGGTCACGGACGCGTCCACCGTGCTGGCCAGCACGGAGCGGTTCCCGAGCGCGCGCGGGCCGTACTCCATCCGCCCGATACACCGCCCCACGATCTTGCCGTGCGCGAGCAGCTCGGCGATGCGGCGCGGCATGTCCGGCTCATGGCGATACGGCAGGCCGAGGCGGGTCACCGCGGCTTCGATCGCCTGCTCATCAACGCTTGGCCCGAGGAACGCCGAGACCATCGGCACCGGCTCCCGGAGGTCCCCGGCTTCAAGCGCCGCGGCCAACGCCGCCCCGGTGCCGCTGCCCATGTCCCCCATCGCCGGATGGACAAACAGTGAGGCGACCCCGGGGTGCTCCACAATGCGCTCATTGAGTTTCACATTGGCAAAGACCCCGCCGGCAACCGCCACATGATCGACACGAAACCGCTGCAGATAACACGAGAGCTGTTTGAGGACGACGGTTTCCAGCGCGTGCTGGTGGGCCGCCGCCACATCTTCTCGCGTGTGTGAGGCCACAAGCGTTCGAATCGCCGAGAGGTCAAGCGCATCGAGAAATTCATCGCCGGTGGCGCGCGCGGCGAATCGCTGCAGCACGCCCGGGGCCAATCGCGATGGATCGCCATACGCGGCCAGACCCACCACCTTGCCCTCATGCCGGTCCGGGATAAACCCAAGCGCTGAGGTCACCCCAGCGTACATGACGCCAAGCGAATCCGGAAAATGGATCGTCTTGATCAGCCGCAAACGCCCCCCTTCGGCCAGGTAGATGGCTCCGGCTTTTCCGCTGCCGTACCAATCCAGGGTGGCCACCAGGGCTCGGTCGAATTGCGACGTGTAATAAGCGCTGACCGCGTGGCAATACTGGTGATCGTAGCGCCGCCGTCGCCCCCGAATCCCCAAGGCCTTGAGGCCCTCAGCCAATTGGCGATCACAGGTCAATAGTTTGCTGGGAAAGGCGGTCCCTAGCGCCTTGCCAAACGCCCCGTAATGCCGCAGCGTATGACGAAGCCCGCGATAACGCACTTTGGCCGTCCACCGGGACAAATCTCGCAGCGCGGCACCCCCGAGCAATGCGAGCTCTTCATGCGCGTGAAAAAATGGATAGGCGACCACATCGATCTCGCGCGCGGTCAAGCCGGAGAGGGCCAAGGCGGACGCCACCGCCTGATACGGAAAGCCGCCTTGCTGCTTCACCCGGGTCAGCCGCTCTTCTGAGACGGCGGCGACGATCGCGCCGTCTCGGAGAATCGTCGCGGTGCTTTCCTTATCTAAGGCGGAGAGGCCGAGGATATTCATGGCCCAGTCTTTGACCAATACGCGAGCAGATCTCGCAAGCTTTCCTCAAGGGAGCGGGCCGGCGTCCATCCGGTGGCGCGGTGTAATCGTTGCGGGTCACCCACTTGAATCGAAATCTCCTGCGGCCGCACCCGGTCCTGATCAATCAGGACCTGCAACGGCTCGCCGCAGCAGCGCGCCAGCAGATCCACGCACTCCTGCACCGAAACGCTGCGGCCGCTGCAGACGTTGAACACGCCTTCTGTTTCGTGCTCGGCGAGCAACTGATAGGCGCGGACCGCATCGCGGACATCCACATAATCTCGACGCGGAAACAGATTGCCCACGCGAACGGCGCGTGGCATGTTCGCCGCGCGCGCCTGGGCGACCTGATACGCCAGATGCGAGGTGAGCAACGTGTTCGGCTGCCCCGGTCCGATGAGGTTGAAGGATCGCACGCGGACCGTGCGCAATCGGTGCATCAGCGTGTAGGAAAGCGCGGCGAGTTCTTGGGCGGCTTTGCTCACGGCATAATGCGATCTCGGCTGAAACGGCCGATCTTCGCTCAGTGGTGGCTCATTCGGCTCCATGTCGCCATACACGGCGCTGGAGCTGGCCACCATGATCCAGGGATTCAGCGAGAGGCGGTGAATCGCCTCAAGCAATTGGACCGTCAGCAGGACATTCGCCTCGTATTGCGCCGCCGCGCCTCCCGGGGCCCCAGGCAAAACGCCGGCCAAATGAAAGACGTGCGTGGGCCGCGCCGCGCGCAGCACCTCGCTGAGCCATGCCTCATCGTGAAGATCTCCGCATACCCATCGCGGCCGGTCTGGTCCTAAGGACAACTTATCCGTTGTGCGTCGTCGACTCAAGCCTACGACCTCAGCACCCTGCCGGATCAGCGCCTCCGCGAGATGGCGTCCCACGAATCCCGTGGCTCCGGTGATCATGACGCGGGTGGGCGCGCGAAACGGCATCGGTCAGCCGCCCCGCCCTACCAACAACCGGAGCCGCTCGTACTGCGGAAGCGACAGCCACCGCATGAGGGCGGCATCCTTCCACGCCGCCAGATGCCGATAACGATACGGCTTCAGGTAGGCGATGGCTTGGTCGCGCTGATGGCGGGCCCAGGCCCATCGCGCTTCCGCTCGAGCCAGATCCAGCCGGAAGGCGCGGATCTCCCGCGAAAACTCCTGATCAAACCGGGGATGCAGCGTCCGCTGTTTCTCGAGCAAGGCGTGCATCTCATCGAGGATCCGCCGAGGCTGCGTGCGCGTCGCACTCTGCGCATGCATCCGGATCCGCGCCAACGACTCCGGCACGTAGGCGAGCCGCCACCGGGAGGCCACTCTGAGGAAAAACTCCGCATCCTCCAAGAGCTGAAACTCGGGATCAAACCATTCGCCGCCGTCGCGCAACACGCGGCGGTGGATGACCACCGTTTGGAGGCTCAGAAAATATCGGCTCAGCAGCGCGCGATAGGCGTCGCCGGTCGCCGGCCGCAATTTCTGGTATTGCCGGAACGTAAACCCATCATCCAAGCAATTCAGGCAATCGCTGTAGACCAGGCCGATCCGTTCGTCCTGCTCGAAGACTGGCACCTGGCGGGCTAATTTTTGCGGATACCAGACGTCGTCATGGTCGGTGAACGCGATCAGCTCACCGGAGGAGCGCCGCAAGGCCTCATTGCGCGCCTGCGGCAGCCCCTGGTGCTCCTGCGCGTGATAGATGATGGGCCAGCCTTCCGCGATGAACGTCTGAATGATCGCCTCGGTGCGATCGGTCGAACCGTCATTGATGATCACCAACTCCCAATCCTGATAGGTCTGCGTGACAATGCTCCGCAGCGTTTCCTCCAGGAAGCGCTCCGAATTATAGCAACAAAGGTTCACGCTGAGGCGGCTCATGCCACGCGCCCCATCTGGTGCCAAGCGGCCGGCGAATCTGCCGCCTGCTGATCCCAGGCGGTCACGGCGCAAATCACCGCGCACACCTCCTCATCGGTCATGTCGGTAAACAAGGGCAGGCTCACGATCTGCTCCGCCACCTGCTCCGCGCGCGGCAGCGGTCCCCTGGCAAACGGGGCGAAGAAGGGTTGGCGATGATTGGCGAGGTAATGCACCCCGGTCCCGACCCCGCGCGCCTGCAAAAACGCCATGAAGCCATCGCGCGCGTCTCCTGGGACCTTGACGATGTAGAGCTGCGGAGCCGCGGCGGCATAGTCCACCTTCAGCAGGCGCACCACGCGCAGGCGGTGGAAGGCCTCATCATACCGGCGGCAGATGCCGCGCCGCTTGGCCACGATCTCCTCAAGACGGTCCAGCTGCGTCAATCCGATGGCCGCGCAGAAATTCGGCATATGGTAGCGAAACCCAGGATCTGTCACTTCGTACGACCAGCTCTTCGCGCCCTTCGACCGCTGCCAGGCATCCCGATCGATCCCCAACAGGCGCATGCGGCGCATCCGATCCGCGACTCGGCCATCCTCAACCACGACCGCGCCGCCTTCGCCGCAGGTGATCGTCTTGATCGGGTCGAAGCTAAAGCACGTCAGATGCCCGAAGCTGCCGATGGGGCGTCCGCGGCACGTTGACCCAAACGCGTGGGCCGCATCCTCCACGATGAGAAGACCACGCTCGCCGGCCAGGGCGAGCAGCCGATCCATGTCACAGGCTTGGCCGCAGTAGTGCACCGGCATGATGGCCTTCGTGTTGGGGGTCAGGCGGCTGATGGTATCATCGATATCCATCAGCAAGGTCTCTTCATGGCTTTCGCAAAACACCGGTGTCGCCCCTGTGGCCACGATCGCCTGCACCGACGCCGCAAAGGTCAGCGACGGCACCATGACCTCGTCCCCCGGGCCAATGCCGGAGGCGGCGAGCGCGACATGCAGCGCGGATGAGCCGGTGTTGACAGCCACCACCTGGCGGCCGGCGAAACGCTGCGAGAGTGCGCCTTCAAAGGCAGCGGTGGTGGCCCCTAACCCGAGCCACCCGGTGTCAAACACCTCGCGGACCGCGGCCAGTTCTTGGGCTCCTATGGACGGACGGCTCACAGGGATCATGACGGCGCCTCAACGGCTGTGTGCAGTGCGATCGTCGGGGACACGGACAATCCGGAGCGGGCGACCAGACGACGAAAGCGCTGTATGGCCTGCTCGTCGATGCGCGGATGCGTCGGAAAATTCACGATATGGTCGGCCACGTATTCCGCTCGCGGACACCGGCCTGGAACATATCCGATCGCAGACCAGTCGCGCGTTCGGCCGTTGGCGATGGAGGAAAACCAGCGGCCGACGACGAAATATTTCCCAAGACGCGTTTCCCACTCCTGAGGCGAGGCCACCAGCCGGCTATACCGCAACCAGGCTCCCTCCGGGGAGATGGGTAATCCGGGATCCAGGATATCGCGATAGCGGCTTGCGAGCGCTCGGCGGTGCTGGAGATTCGCTTCGAGGACTTGGAGCTCCTGGGCGCCGAGGAACGCTTGAACGTTCGAGAGCGTCACCGGATACCGTGCCGGACGCCGTGTGGCGAGTTCGTCGCGGAACGCAAACAGCACCCGAAAACGCTCAAGCAGCTCGATTGCGGGACGCGCCGCCCAATACACATGGGGATGGTACAGCACCGCGAGCACAACATATTGCAGCATCATCTGTATCTGACAAAACCACGGCAGCGGCATCGCGCGCCGCTGAATGGCCCGAAGGCGAGCGGCCAGTGCGGCCGATGACGTGCAGGCGAATCCGCCCACCACGGTTGAAAACATCTTCGTGTGGTCGGTCGATCCGAAGGCGACATCACCAAACGTCCCCACCCTCCGGCCGTTCCATGACGCCCCCACGGCATGGGCGCAATCTTCAATCACGGCAAGACGGTGCCGCCGGCCAAGATCCGCAATCGCCTCGATGTCACAGGGCTGGCCAAAGGTATGTTGCGCAAGCACGGCCTTGGTGCGCGGGGTGATCGCTGCTTCAACAGCCTCCGGGTCGAGATTAAACGAGTCCGGGGCCAGATCCACATAGACCGGCGTCGCGCCCCGGTACAGAACCGCATTCGGCACCACCACACAGGTGTACCCCGGGAGGATCACCTCATCGCCCGGCCCGATATCGAGCGCCTCTAAGATCGCGTACAAGGCCATCCGTCCCGCTCCAAAGGTGATCGCCGGCGGGGTGTCGAACGTGCGACCGAGGGACTGCTCATACGCGGCGACCCAATCCTGGCGCCACGCTCTTGCGAGGTAGCGGAGTATCAGTCCGGGGCGGTTCGTTCCGTCGAAAAAATCATAGCGGAACCATCCGCGGCGGAGAACCACCTCCTGCCATTCGTTGAGAAGGCGCCGGACTCCACGCAAGGGTTTAGGCAACGACGGCGCTCCAGACATCGGCGTTCACCGGGGAGAAGAGTTGCTCCAGCATCTGTCTCGATGGGGGACGAACCCTTGGGCGCGACACACGATCTCGGTGGAGGGATGCCAATGCGGATTTCATCGTCTGCCGGGAACAGCGAATCTCTCGCGGCAGATTCGGCAATTCTAAACGATCAAGATCGATGAACTCATCCGTGTATTTCAACACCGGCAGCCCCAGCGCATGCGCCTCCCAGCGGGCGCTGGAGGAGGTCGCGGCGAGATAGACATCCGTATGCGCCAGCAGCGATGTCAGCGGCTCCTCCGACAGGGTGAACCACGCCGGGAACGTCGCTCGACCCATGACCTGAGCGATCGGCGTATCTGGATGCGGCTTGACGATGAACCGCACCATACTGGCGCGCCGTTCATCCATCCATGGTGCAGAAAAAAGCTCGAGCAAATCGTGCAGCAGCGCGCGAGCCTGCCCCTGGGAAATTGGCAACGCGACCAGCACCGACAGCGTGTCTGGGGAGCGCAACGCATCGCCACGAGGCGCAGAGGAGGCGGAAAACAGATGCTCATACCGCAGCGCCCCGCCGTCCACGAGCTGCTTGGCCGGATAGCCTGCGGCTCGGAGCAGCTGAAAGCTGACAGGGCCGTTGGTGACGACGCGATCCGGCATCGGGGCCCCGGCGAACTCGGTCTTTCCAGGAAAATAGCTCAGCCACAGCGGCTGGATCAACGCATGCTGGTACCCGATGAGCCGCACGGAGCTCGCTTCTTGCCGAAACGCCAGGCAGAGCAGCTTTTCCCACGGCTGGTTCTCAAAGGGGTAGATGACACACTTCACCGCATCCTTCCATTCGCGCGCAAGCCGTCGCATCGCCCGGTAGAAGAGCCAGGTATACGCAAATGATGGATCTCCCCATTCCCTCAGCAGCTCACGATGCAGCAGCGCGGTGTAATTCAGCTGGCGGAAGATCGCGTGCCGCGACACTCCGCGGATGCGCACACACGTCATCCCCGCCAACAGCACATCACTGAGGCGCAGATACCGCGCGGTCAGCACGGTCTGCGGCGCATCGCGACGAAGCCGGGCGAGCAACCGTTGCGGAACTTTGATCGGGGTGAGGCGTCTGACGCGTTCCCCCTGACGCGTGAGGAGCTCCATGAGCCGACCGGTATAGGGGTCATGCAACGTGCCATCCGATGTGAAACTGCGCGGCTCGATCCAGGTATAGAGGAAAATGCCGCGCTCGCCTCCGCAGGGGGCCTTTGGCCTCTTGGCCCCGCGCCAGGATGCGCGAGTCATCATCATGGCTTGGAGCGCCCACCGCACGGTAAAGGCCGCGCTCCATGGGATCTTGGCCAGCCAATACAGCGCATCGAGCACGACACGCAGCGTGCCTGCGCCGCCGCGAAACTCAAGGCGTGGAGCCATCGCGGCGTGGCGTCGCAAGAGGCCGAACAGCCAGGGGTCTTCCACCACGATCAGCTCAGCCGGTGCCACGCGTTCACCGCATCCCCACGCGCGGATGAGTTGGCTGTAACAGACAAGGAGAAACAGATCGGTCTGCACGGGAACTTTCGAAGCCATCTTGGATCCCCACCAGCGGGGCGACAGGCGCTGCGCGTCTCCGATCGCGGCAATCCAGTCCACGAATGAAGATTTCAGCTCGAGCGCGATGTCGTTCAATGGCTCGCCAATGCTGACCGAAACGGCCTGGGGGATCAGCGCGCTGATCCGCGTCCGGGTCGCTAGATCGGTCCCTAAATAACACCAGGAAGAAATCTTGGCCGATTGGACCAACCGCTTTTTCACCTGGTGCGCCGCAATGACGATCATCGCTTCACACACACGACCGCAATCTCTGCGTCCGCCCATGTTGGCCATCCGAGCCGCACAGACGCGGCTGGCCGGATGGCTCGAGGATTGAACTCATGATCAAACACATACACCGCATCACACACCAACGCAGCCTGGCGGCCGGCGCGCACATGCTCGCCCACGGTCCGCCGATACCCCCAGACGAGATGACTCGGACCACGAACCGACCTTCTGAGCCATCGTCGTCGAATCCCGCGCGCGACCGCCCGCACGGAAAGATTGGACGATGAAACACAGACCGCGAGACCGCCGGGCCGCAGGATGCGCCCCATCTCCCGCCAGACCTGCGTGTAGCCGGATCGATCAAAGCAATAGTCGACGTTTGACATGTACACGGCATCGTAGCTTCCCGTCCGACATGGGATGTGCCGCGCATCGCCTAGTATTACGCCGGCACCCGGAAGATGCGACTGCAGGTGCTTCAGCGAATGCGGCTCGCATTCCAACACATCCACATGATAGCGCGCCTCGTCCAACACCCGTTCCACGATCCCTAAGCCGGCCCCGACAGAAAGAATGCGGGGTGCAACACCCCGAGCCGCCCGAGCGCGAATCGTCGAGGCGAGCCAGGCACCGATCCGGCGCTTGCTCTCCACCCACTCGGGCGCTGGTTGGAAGCTGCGGGAGAGCAATTGCTCATAAAAGGCCGCATAAAACCCTCGGGCGGCGCACGCCGACCAGTCGACGCCGGGAAGCTCCTTAAAGGCAATGCCCTGCCACTCACGTTGATAAAACAGCTGTTCCATTCACCAGATCCGTCAATGGATGCAAATCCGAAATCACCCGAACCCCCAACGCCTCCCAAGCTGCGGCATCCCCTAGGCTCGCACGGGCGATGAAGCGCGTCCCCGCCATCTGAGCCGCGTCATAATCCGTTGAGGAGTCGCCGACCATCAGGATCTCCTCGCCTCGCAAGCCATGGGTCTCGCCAAGGCGTCTGAGGTGCTCGGTCTTGCCTGGCGGAGATCCATACACGCCCCGAAAGCACCGCAAGACCTGGCGCTCCTCCAGGATGGCGCGCAACTCATCCGTCGGCGTTCCAGAGAGGACGAACAAGTCGTAGCAACCGTGCAGTTGGGACAGGGCCTCACGCGCGCCAGGAACCCATGGGGCGCGCAGCACCCGTGTGAACACCAGCTGTTGGAATCGCTCGCTCAGGGCCTGCAAGCGCTCCGCCGATAAGGGACGGCGCAGGAGACGATCATAGACATACCGGATCTTCTCCACGCGAGAGACTCCGCCGTGCGCTCGGTGATACGCCACCGCGGCCTCCGCCACGGCTGATCCTTCAGGCGCCCACAACAGGCGAACGGCCTCGGTTTTGATCTCGCCGGATTCGATCAAGACGCCGTCGCAATCAAAGACCACCGCGCGCACCGCCGGCGAGCCCGCTCCGCTACGCGGCATCATGCGCGGCCGGGATGTCATGCAAGCACTCGAGCAACCCTTGGCCCATGTCGATATAGGAGGTCCCGACGAGTTTTCTGCCGATCTTCGGGACAAATGAATACGGGGTGAGCGTGTAATGCGCATTGTCGAGGGGCTCGGCGTACTCGATGGTCACGCGGCCTTGCAGCATTTCCTGAATCATGCGCAGCATGTCGCGCGTCTTCATCGGCTGATACCCTGTGATAAGGATGTGCTGGTTGGCATACTCCTTGGCCAAGATGTCTACACTCAAGCGCGCCGCATCGCGCACATGCACATACTCGCGGATCTCCTCTCCAGTGCCGGTAAAGAGAATCTTGCCCTGGGTGAGTCCTTGGTGCAGATATCGCCACACACTGTTGCGCGCATCCGCCCGCGGGCCGTAGAGGGTGCCGTAGCGCAAGATGGTATACGGCAGCCCATGCCGCCGCTCGTACTCCTCGATATACAGCTCCGAGGCCTGCTTGCTGCACCGGTAGAATCCGCCGAGCTGGCTATACACGTAGACGGTGCTGGCATAGATGAACCGCTTCACCCCGGCCGCCACGGCCGCCTCGAGCAGCCCCACGGTGCCGCGCACGTTCTGCTCAACCGTGTCCAAGGGGCTCGCAGCCGCCTCCTCAAGGTCCACAATGCCGGCGAGATGATAGACCGCATCGGTGCCGCGCAGCGCCTCAGCCACGGCGTCGCGGTCCAAAATATCTGCGACCACCATCCTCTGGGACGGTGTGGCGTAGGTGGATGGGCGTCGATCAAGAATGGTCACCTCGTGGCCGCATTCGGTGAGCAAATCTGCGAGATGGCTGCCAAGAAACCCCGAACCGCCGCACACGATCGTTTTCATGAGGCTCTCCTATGCGTGATTACACCGATTGGGCCACCACTCTCATATGCGAGCTCAGGCCGCGCGCCTGAAGAAATCCCTGAAACTCAACCCTGCCCTCCGCCCCCAGCTGCGTGAGGAACGTGGTCCAGAACCGGTCGCGCAAGAGTTTCCCCAGGCTATGCTCCAAGATGCTCACGTCGAGCTGCCCAGGAGTGGTCACCTCGAGCACACGGAACCCCGACCGTTCAAGCAGAAGTCGGATCGATCGCGGATTGAAGAAATTGATGTGGTGCGGCGGCTGCACGCTCTTCGATCGCTCCCACAGCACTTGGATATCCAACCCGAGCCCGTTGAGCGTCGTCATGATCAACAGATCTCCGGGTTGCAGGAGTGCGCGGGCTGAGGCCAAAAACTGTTCAGGATTCTGAACGTGCTCCAGGAGCTCGAAACTCACGAGCGCGCCCGGGCGCGTTGAGGCCACCGGCAGGTCCTGACGCGTCATCTCCTCGATGAAGCGGGGCACGACGGTCAGTCCTTTCTCGCGGCAGATGCGCAAGCCTTCAGCAGAGGGCTCAATGGCAATCACATCCCACCCTTGAGGCGCCAGTGCCCGCATCTCCTCACACAACACCCCGTAGCCGGCCCCGATGTCCGCCACCCATCCGCCGGACGCCGCCTCGGGCTTGGCCGTGGTGCATCGGGCGAGTGTTTCGAGCACCATCGCCGCGCGCGGCTTGATGATCGCTGCCCGCCGAGCGGTTTCTGTTTGTCGATAGAACTGGTTGGACAAAAACGCAATCGATGGCGCCTCCTGGTAATACCGTTTGAATGCCGCCGCCTCGGCCCGAGGGTTCGCAAAGAGCGTGGCGCAGTCTGAACAGACCTCAAAGGCGAAGGCATCCTTCTCAAAGGCGGCGCGCGTGGCGCGCCCTCCGCACGCAGGACACGCGATGCGCTGGTGGGGTGCTTCGAGAAAAAAGCGCGGTATATCCGCCTTCGCTAAGCGCAGGAATTCATCAAATAAGGCTTCCGGACGAACCTCGGCTTCGTTCAACGCCACCGGCATGGCTAATCCCCTCCTGCCACGGGAAGCATCACCCCGGTGATATAGTCTCCGGCCTCAGAGGCGAGGAAGAGCGCTGCGCGAGCCACATCAAGCGGCGCGCCGGCGCGTCGCAACGGGGTGAGCGCGACTCTTCGCGACAGAGACGTCCGGCCTATTTTTCTGTGGAAGGCCGTCTGGATCACCCCAGGACGGATGGAGTTGACCAAGATGTTGTACGGCGCTCCAACTCTGGCCATCCCGATGGTAAGCGCGTCTAACGCCGCCTTCGCCGCCCCGTAGTGCAGTGTTGCCGCCGAGCCGCCGTACTTGGCCGCGATGGAGCTGATGTTGATGATTTTGCCGCCGCGCTGCCGCTTCATCGCGCGAAACGCCGCTTGTGCGAGAAAGCAGGGGGCTTTGGCGTTCAGTGCGAGGGTCTGATCCCACCCGGCTTCGGTCAGTTCTGTGAACCCCTGCGGGTCAATCACTGCGCCCGCGTTGTTGATCAGAACGTCGATGCGATGAAACCGATGAAGAAACGCCTGCATCAGCGCCTGCGCTGCGCCGGGTGCTGCGAGGTCGGCTTGAAAGCATTCGGCGATGCCCCCGCGCCGGAGGATCTGCCGATGCAGCGAAAACGCCGCGCGGCGTCCGCGGTGGTAGTGCAGACCCACCGCAGCGCCCGAAGAGGCGAAGAGCGCGGCCATCGCAGCGCCGATGCCTCCGCTGGCCCCGGTGATCAACACGCGTTTATCGGTTAATCGCGCACACATCTGAAAACCCATGAGCTCGCAACCAATACTCCACTTGCGGAATCTGCCACGGATAATCCACATCGCAGCCGCCCCATTGGATGAGCGGATGGATCCGCCGCCCCATCCACCGCTGCGGCAGCAGCCCTTCAGGCAGATGCTCCAGGCAGCGCGGCCGTACGACCGACACCGACATATCGGCGAAATACACGTCGCCCTGCGAGTCGCGGTCGCAACTCATGGTCCGAGGATCGCCGAATGTTTCAAACGGCACGAACGGATGCAGCAATCCATCCGGCCCGACCTTTCGCGCTCGCAACGGGCTCCACATGTTGTAGCGCGAGACGGACACCGCCGAATCCAGCAATGGATCGGCGCGCAGCGCCTCAATGCCGGCATCGATCAGTTCGCCGGTGACGGTCGCCGCGTTGGCGAAGAGGAGGACCATGAGTTCCACCGTCTGCCCGGCGGCGGCTAACTGCTCTTGAATGACCCGATACCCATGCGCAAACGCGTCCTCGCCCAGCGCCGCAGGCGTGCAGAGCGAATCCGGGCGCACGATGATCTGCGCCTCGTGCTGCCGTCCCACCGCCATGATCTCCTCATCGTCTGTCGAGACATGCACGGAACCCACGTACCGGCTGGCCTGCGCTGCCAACAGCGGATACGCCATGAGTGGGCGGCCCAACACCGAATGAAGATTTTTCCCTGGGAAGCCTTGGCTTCCCCCCCGACCCAGCAGCAATGCCGCCACCGTCATGCGGAAACGCGCTCCTGCGCCTCGTGCCCGGTCCAATCGAAATCCCGCTCGTAGCCCAGCTCAATGAGAAACTCTCCGCAGCCTTCTTTGAAGCGCTGGATATGCTCCTCGGTCAAGTGATTCCGCCAGTCCCCTACGATGCCTTTGCGCACGGTCGGCCGCCCATCGCGAACGTTGGCCTTGAGATCAAACCGCGTCTGCGCCTTCTCCTTCGCGATGATCCGCTGGATGCTGGCGTCCGAGGGCCGAAATCCATACCAGTTCAGCACCCGCGTCAAAGCCGCGCCGGGATCCGGCCGCAGCTCCTCGAACCGCACCAGACAAAACCGCTGCGGCTCGCACTGCGCAATGGGTAGCCACGCGCGGACCCATGGCACATACTCCTGCAGGACGACGTCAAGGCAATGGGAGAGGCCGACCGCCTTCGGCACGCTGTGGTAGTGCTGATGGTGCCGGTGTCGGGGATAATGCAGCACGGCGAAATAGCGCGAGACGCACTCATCCCGGAAATCCCGGATCATGACGACCGCCGGCAGCCGATACGCGTCGAGCACCGCCAGGTTCGACGGCGAGGCGGCGGTGTGCAGCTTCAGCACAGAATAGCGCGTCCGCGGCAGTCGGGCGAAGACGGCCTCGCAGACATCGTGGCGCTCCGTGCAACGATCAGGGTCATTGGGATCGCGCAGCCGATAGCCGGGAATGCCGGCGAGCAAGTGCGCCATCAGTTGCGTGCCGGATCGCGGCGGGCCGATGACGACCAGCACCGGGTGGGGCCAGCGATAGCGAGGGCGGTAATAGGCGCTCACCGCGATCTGCTCCGCGAGGCCGCGGGCGGCGCGATACGGCGGGGCCAGCAGGCGGCGCAATGCCGCTGGCATCAGTCTGCGCACGAACGTCATGAGCGGCATCTTATCGAGTCCACCCTAGGCTGTCTCGCAGGTCCGCGATGTGATGCGTTTGAATCAGGTTCATCCGATTGCCGGAGCGCGGGTAGCCGACCGCCGTGACCAGGACGAGGTCCTCATCCTTCAGCTTGCCGCAGCGCCACAACGCCTCCAAGCATTTCGGGATATGATCGACGCTCGTCCTGGAAAACGGAATATCCACGGCGATACCCTCGGTTCCCGGCAACAGCTGGAAGCTGCGCGCCGTCGCCGGATCATGGCTTACCGCCAAGATGGGTTGCCTGGGGCTGCGCGCCGCGACCACGCGCGCGGCGTACCCCTTGGCGGTGACCGCGACGATCTTCGTCACCGGCAATCGGCGGCAGATCAGGGCGATGGCATCCTCAATCGCTTGGGGAATGCTGCAGGGCTCCTGGGCCGCATCATCATCGAGCAGGGATTGCAGATGCGACGAGGCGGTATCGGCGATGCGGCGCATGGTCGCCACGGCCTCGACCGGAAACTTGCCGATCGCGGTTTCTCCTGAGAGCATGACCGCCGCCGCGCCATCGAGCACCGCATTGCTGATATCGCTCACTTCCGCTTTGGTCGGTGTGGGGCTGCTGATCATCGAGTGCAGCATCTCGGTCGCGACAATGGCCGGCCGGCCGGCCTGGCGCGCCGCCTTGAGCATCTGCTTCTGGAGGATGGCCACGTGATGCAGACCCGCATCGATGGACAGGTCGCCGCGGTCGATCATGAGGCCATCCGAAAAGTCCAGGAGGCTCGTCAACTGCTCCAGGGCGCGCTGCGTCTCAATCTTGGCGATGATCCGCGGGCTCGCTCCCCCGATCAACGACCGGATCGCTTCGATCTGCTCGGCGCGTTCCACAAAGCTCACACCCACAAAATCAACGGCCTGCTCCTTCGCAAACTGCAGCATCGCGCGGTCGCGCGGTGTGACAGGCATCGCCGTCGGTTCCAGGGTGGAGACGTGGATGCCTTTGTGGCTGCGCAACGTGCCTGCGGTTTCCGCACGGCAGATGATGTCCTCTCCCTGAATACGCTGCACCGTGAATCGCAGCTGCCCATCATCCGCCAGAATCGTGGCCCCGGAGGCCAAGGCTTCGTGCAGCTGAGGATGCGACACCGGAACTTTGACGCGGCCATCGTGACGTTCATCGCCGGTCAGGACGAGCTGGTCGCCGACGCAAAACGTCGGCTCATGCTCCAGCGCCCCGGTGCGGATCTTGCCGCCGGGAAGATCGAAGAGAATCGGCATCTGGGGCGCGGCCGCCCTAATGTGCGCGATCGCCGCCGCATGCCACGTCAAGCTGCCATGAGAACCGTTGAGCCGTGCCACATCCGCCCCGGCCTCGGCCAGCGCGCGGATCGTCGTGTTCGTGTCGGTCCGTGGCCCAAGGGTGACCACAATCTTGACGCGGCTCATCAGACCACCGTGCACCGGTTGCAGGGAGCCACGCCCCGGCGCGCTTGTTGAAGATGGGCGGTCCGTAAGGCCGCATACGACGCCCCGCCCCAAAGCTCGCTTAATCGATGCTCCTGCACCTTGCCCACCGCCAACGTCGACCGATAATCCACATCGCACGGATTGACCGTGCCATCCCACCACACGAACATCCGGCGCCATAAGTCGGAGCACGGGGTGGCCACCTCATTCAGCGGCCGCTCATAGGTGTTCTCCCACGGATTGTACGTGACGAACGCCACCTGATCGACCACACCGCCCCAGAAGGCTTCCATCTCGCTCATGGATGAGGCCGCATCGACGCGAACCCCTGAGATGCGCGAGATGGTCCGGGCCTTGGGATAGTGCCGCTGCTGAATCTCGCGAAACCGCCGGATGTTGGCCACGACCGGCGCAAGTGTTCCCCCCACGCGCAGTTGACGGTAGGCCGGCTCAGAGGCCGCATCCACAGAAAAGACCACGACGCGCACATCCGCCGACAGGATGGCGTGGCATAACCGCTCATCCAATCGCGAGGCGTTGGTGTTCAGTTTCAACGCTAAGAATTTGCCGCGCGCATAGTCCAGCATGGCCGGCAGCTCGCGGCACAATGATGGCTCGCCGCGCGAGGCCAAGGTGACGGCCTCGCAGCACCCTACGGCTTGATCCACGATCTGCGTGAAGAGCTCCAGTGGCATCCGCCCCATGTGGCCGGCCCGCGCCTGGGTGAATGCGGCATCCGTCTGGTAGCAAAAGGCGCAGCGGTAATTGCACATCGACGTCGGCTCGACCTGCAGGCATGGCGGAAACTCATCGAGAATCTTCCGTTGGGGATAGCACTCGTACCGGTAGCGGTAGTGCACGTACCGTGGTAACTCCTCATCGCTCAACCGGCCGATTTCATCCACGATGTAGGGATGGAGCCGAAACAATGCCGGCCCTGCGGCCTCAGCCGGCTCCAGCAGCTCCTGGCACGCCTGGCGCACCACCGCCTTGGCCGCCTCCGACATCGCCGTTGCCTCAAGTCGCAGGGGAATCTGTTGAATGCGCTTCAGCATATCTTCCGGAGTGGTGCGCACGCGGATGTCCGCAAAACTGTTGGCCTTCGTGTAGACCGGGGCGGCCATCGTCATGACGAGACCAGCACGCGTTGACGAAGTTGGAAGCGCCGCTCGGCAAGCCACAGCAGCGGCGCGCAGGAGACGGCCACCGTCAGCGGGATCAGCCACCACACCGTGAGCCGCCCCGCGGCCATCAGTCCATAAGCCCCGGCATGAACCGCGAGCACATAGAGCAGCGGCAGCAGCTGCTCCGTCAGATGGGCCAGCGCGATGCGCCAATCATCGATGTAATACGCATACGCTTTCCATACGGTCAAGGCCGCCACGGCCAGCGCGGCCACGATGCCGGCAACAGGGGCGGCGGCCAGGCCCCATCCGCGTCGCAGCATGACCCAGAGCGCGGCCCCGAAGAGAGCCACCGCCACCGCCCAGATCCTCATGTAATACCACTGCTGGTTCGCAAATGCCGAGGCGAGGAACGTAGCCGGCAGCGTGGCCACGCACCACAAAAATGCCTCCATGAAAAAGAGCGGCAGCCATGGGATGAGCGCGGCGTAGCGGGGCAAGCACAGCGTGATCAGCCCCGGAAGGAGGGCGAGCAGACAGGATCCGACGATCGCCGTCCCGTAGGCCAGGGCCACTGAGGGCTTGACCATCCACGCGACGATCTCCTCGCGGCTTGGCGTCTTGCCCAACGCTTCAAGCAAATGGGGTTGGTACGCCTGGAGACAATCTCCGAGGAAGGAAATCAGCATGGTGACGAGGCTGCTCGCGAAGACGACCAACCCGAGCATCTCCATTCCCCCCAGGCTTCCGATGAGGCTGCGCTGCAGATAGATCATCAATCCGCTGGTGCTGGACAGCAGCGTGGCCAGGGCGAGCGGCCATCCAATCCGTGTGAGCCGCTTCAATTCAGCCCAGTCGATGGACGGGGTCAAACACAGCCGCTGCGATCGCGAATAGAGCCACACGCCGAAGAGCGTCGCGAGCACCGTGCTCGTCAATGTTCCCAGCGCCCCGAAGAACGCCGCCGCAGCCATCTTCAATGCCGCCCCCACCGTGGCTACCGTCGCTTCTACCTTAGCCTGGAGAGGAAAGTTCTTCTCGACGAAGGCGTCCAGCACATAGAGCTGATTCAGTTTCGCGATGATCATGCCGGCAGCGCTCACCAGCACGCCACATCGCATGGACCAGCGCGGCACGATGACCGCGACCACGATGGCCACAACGGCCCAACACGAGGCCAACGCCAACTCAGCGACGTACACCGTGTTGCGAACTCGCCGAGCCGCTTCCAGGTCTCCGCGCCCCCGAAGGTGGGAGAGTTCGCGTCTGGCGGCCTGATCCCATCCGACCCCGCCGAATAAGGCGAGCGAGGGGATCAACGTCCAGATCGCCAGCGCCCCATATTGGCTCGGGCCCAACGCTCGCGCCACCACATAGCTCGTCACAATGGAGAGGATGAGGCTCCACACGCGCCGGCCGGCGAGGTGGAGCGAATCATGGAGAATTTTCTTCAGGCTCATGGCGTCACGGACGCTTCATCTCGCAACGCGGCGAATGTCTGTAGCAGATCCGCCTGGGCCGGGGCCGCCAGCGGACGGTGGCTCACCGGCTGATCCAAGTACTGATCCACGATGGCCACAGCTTCCTCCGGGGCCGTAAAACGCGAGAGTGAAGCCGCGAATTGGCTCACGGCCGTGGGCCGCAGCGCCCATCCCCGAGGGACGAGCAGGCGAAACGGCACGCCGGCCAGTGCGGTTTCATACAAGGGGGTGGAGGGCGTATCCATGATGACTCGGTCGGCCCAGGAAAGCCACTGCGTGAAGGGCGCGCGCGAGATGGAAAGATGCGAGGCCCCCAGATCATGCACGAATCGTTCCACGGCCGTGGGCCGGGTCGCCGCGCCAGGAAACAGCTGAATGACGAACGTGTAGTCGCTGCGGCGGGCGAAGAGCCGCAGCAGCGCTGTTTCCAATCGATAATAGGCCGTTTCAGAATAGTCCGGCTTATTCAGATAGCGAAAGGCGTCCTCAGGCCGACCGACCACATACACCACCACGGGCCGTGCAGAGGAGAGTTTCATCGGAGGGCGACGCAGCCCCAGCCCTGCCTCATCGCGCCTGAGTCCGGCCAGCCGCGGCCAACGGTAGCTGCCCACATGCACCTGGGCCACGGCTCGGCCGGGGTAGAGCGCGCGGCGCGCGCGGAAGTAGTCCGCGAACTCGACATGAGGTACGACGTAATGCTGGTAAGGAAAGAGCTCGATCAGATCCCACGCCGGGGCCTCATCAGGACCGTCTCCATGCGCCATGAGCACGCTGCGGGCGCGGCTGTTTGGTCGATGACATGCGGCGACGGCGGCGGAGAGCGTCCGGTGATTCACGCAGGATGTGACGACGAAATCGACGCCAGCCTGCGCGTAGAGCGCATGAAACTGATCCGCCAGCGAGATCATGGGATACAGCTCAGAGGCCATCCATGACGTCAGGTGATCGGCAAGCAGCGGTCTCATCGGAACACCAAACCAGCTATCAGGCCATCGCCACAGCGGGCTGGCAGGAGCGCAGAGCTCCTGGGCCGCCGCGTGCCAGCGCGCGCGAAGCGATGCCGCCCCTTCCTCAACCTCATGCAATGTCAGCAGGCAGCGCCCGCCGTGCGAGAGATCAATCACCCGCTGCCCCCGGCTCAGCAAGCAACGATGCCCCTCGCTCAGCGCATGCCGCAGCAACCCTCGCAGGTCGCGATTGGTTTCGAGAAACAACAAGACCAGGGGACTCCCAGCCGAAGGACGCAGGCTCGAAAGCCAGCCCAACATCCGCCATGCCCACTCCCTGCTGCGTTCGTGACGCGCTTGAGCAGGTCCATGGTTGCCGTTGACGGCCGGCTCATTCGGCGCGATCTGCTCTTCGAACGGAATCCCCCGCGCCGCGCACAACACAGGCCACACGCGGGACCACACCCCGCCGCGAAGACCGTGCCGCTTCATGGGCAAGACGAACTGGTCAAGCCCTCCTGGCGGCTGGGGCCTGGTCCACAAGACGACGCGATCGTACGATCGCTGATTCAGCACCAGGGAACTCTCAAGGCCGCGGACAAACAGCTGATCGAGCATGATTTTCCAATAGTGGCCATACAGCATGGTCGGGCGGATGTTTCGCGCGCGCAGCGCTTCCAACCGTTCTTGCAGATGGACATCGATGTCATCGAACCACGCCAGCTGCTCCTGCCAATAGCGCTCCTCGCGCTGCCGCAACGCCTGCTCCGTTCCCGCGTCAGGCGCAATGGCGTAGGGCTGGCCGGCCCGGTCGAGCCAGTAGCTGGCCTGCGCGGTCAAGGACACCACATGATCGCCGGGTTCAGGCGCAAAACCTGGCGGATATTCATCGAGCAGTATGAGACGCGTCATCGCCGATACTCCTCCTGGAGCACCCCGTACTCGATGAGATCGATGTAGCAATGCTGCTTGAAGAGCGCTCGGCGCCGGCGGCCCTCCGGGCGCATACCTACTGTCTCGGCGAGCCGCTGCATCGCGGTATGGTGCTGGCTCGTGCCGCAGCCGACCCGATGAAGATTCATGGTCCCAAACGCATGCTCGAGCAGCAACCGGCAGGCCTCGGTCGCGTAGCCCTTGCCCCAATACGCTTTCTCTCCAACGAGAATGGCCAGCTCGGCCGACCGGTTGACCATGTCGATCTGTTGAAGCGCGATGTTGCCGATATGGCGATTGGCTCGTTTGGCGACGATCGCCAGCACCAGATCGCTCGGCGAGCGTGAGACGCTCCTGACATACGCGCGCGCCGCCTCGGCCGAATACGGCACCACATGGTGCCCATTGTGCCGGCAGACCTCGGCATCATTCAGCCACTGAGGATACCGGCCTGCGCAATCCGCCTCGGTCAGCGGACGGAGGATGATGCGCGATCCGATGAGAAAAGGGTGGCGTTTCATTGCGCGTTGATTCCTGTGGGCAGATAGGCGCTCAGCTCGGCAGCCATCGCTTCAGGAATCAGCGCCCGCTCAGACAAGAGCCGGCACAACCGCAAGAGGACCGCGTCGGCGTAACGGCGCGCCACGAATTGAGCGCCAAACGGCAGACCGGAGGGGCCGTGGAACACCGGCGCGCTGATCACCGGCGCGCCGCACAAGGTCCAGATCAAACACGTATCCGGCCGATCCGGCGCCTCAAGGCCGCGCATCGCTTCCCCGCCGGTGGATAGGGTCAGAAGCGCATCCAACCGCCGAGCCTGCATCCACTGATCAAACGCCTGTGTCAGCGCTGCCTGTCGGGCAAGCGCACCGTGATATTGGTCGAGCGTGATCTGCTGGCCATGCCGAATCATCGCCTGCAGCCGCCAGCTCAGATGCTCGCGCTGGCCATATTCCTGCTTGAAGTAATACGAGAGCGCCTTGTCATAAATCGTTTCATGCGCCGCATACGCCTCATCGAAGTCTGGCGGCAATGCGGCGTCTTCCACGACGATGTCGTGATCGCCGGCGAGTTGCTCGGCATACGCCAACAGCGCGGTCCTAGCATACGATTCCGCGTCCTGCCATGTCGGCCCACGGACCAGACCGATTCGCCATGGGGTGGCATTTCCTCGCATGGCAAAGGCTTGTTCCACCTCGCCGCTGAAGGGATAATCTGTGCCCTGGACCCGAAGAACGTCAAACAGCAATGCGATATCGTCGATGGTTCGCGCGAACCATGATACCGTATCCAGCGTATCCGTCGTTTTGAGGCTGCCTGTCCGCGGCAGCAATCCAAATGATGGCTTACATCCGTAGACCCCACAGTAGCTGGCTGGCCGGATGGTAGACCCAGCAGTCTGCGAGCCAAGGGCGAGCGGAACCATTGATGCGGCGACGGCCACCGCAGATCCGCTTGATGAGGTGCCCGGCGTGCGTTCACCATCATAGGGATTGACCGTTGGCCCTGGATGATGCACCGCAAATTCTGCGGTCACGGTTTTTCCCATCACGATGCCGCCAGCCAACCGTATGGCAGAAACGACGCGAGCGTCATTCCCCGGGGTGTAGCCGCTCCACAACGGGCTGCCCATGCCGGTGGGCATGTCATAGGTATTGAAGATGTCTTTGATACCGATGGGAATACCGCCGAGCAGTCCTGCATCGCCCCCCTCGTGAATGACGCCATCGACCGCCGCCGCCGCGCGTTTCGCCAGCTCCGGAGCCAGGAACGCCCAGGCCTTGAGCGACGGGTCAAGCCGTTCGATGCGGCTGATACACGAAGCCACCAGCTCTTTCGCCGTCAGTTCGCCTGCCCTGATCTGGCCGATAGCGTCGGTGGCGCTGAGCAGATACGGCTCACGGGCGCTCATCCGCCGCCACGCTCAAGCCGCTCCACGATGGCCGGACGCAGCGGCCGGGTCGCATCGGAAGGGTTTTTCGTCGTGTAGTCCGTCGGCAATGCTTTCGCCTTGCCTTGCCGAAGGGCCACCAACGTGTCGATAAACTCGCGCTCGGTCATACCGGTGATCTGCAAGTAGTAATCCAGGGCACGCGGCCGCGCCGAATCGGCGCGCTTCGCCAGCTCAAACGCTTCCTCGCGCGTCAGCAGGCCAGCACGCGCATCCGCGCTGGCATGATCGCTGCCGCGGCCGAAGCCGCGCTTGATAAACTTGGCGTAGTCGTGGACGCCGGCCATGATGCATTCAACGCTCTTGTATCCCTTGTACGTCCCCTCCACGACGTCTTCCCGCCAGCCGTACACCCGCTTGACGAACTCCATCTGGCGCTCATCATCCCAGAACATATAGTCGCCCAGATGTATACCTACGACCCCGGCGCGCTCAATCTCCTCCACAGAAGGCAGTTGAAACGGATGGATGTCCTTTGGCGTGATGGTCTCATCCACCATGCCGTCGGCCTCCACCCGAGCCGAGACCTTGGTGAAATAATCCCGGTCATAGCGCGTGACTCCTTCGAAGTAGGTCGCGCGCCCGTCGTTTTCCGAGAGCGATTCTCCCCAAATCAGCAGGGGAATCTTAAACTTCACCGCGATCTGCAACGGAAACGCCCCCACACCCATATGGCAGTGCCAGCAGGCATCTCCGATCATCGGCAGCGATTTTTTGGCCAGCGCGTTGATGAGGCTGCGGTGGGGCGTGAACATGATGTGGTCCACCTGGAAGGTCTCCAGGGCGTTGTGCAGATTGTCCAGGCCGGTCTGCGTGTACCAGTTGTGGTTGAAGGTCACCGCCAGCGGCTTCATCCCGTAGCGCTTCACCAGCACATGGAGCTGGAATGTGCTGTCTTTGCCTCCGGAAATCGGCGCGATGCAATCGTAATTGCTGCCGGAGCGGCTCTTGTGGAACGCCAAGAGCTTGCGAAGCTCTTGCTCGCGCGCCGCCCAATCGATGTGCATCTTATCTTCAGAAGATCGGCAGGCGGTGCAGATACCCAGCTCATCGAAGCTCACGCCCTCAAGCGTCTCGGGCATGCAGCAGCGGGTGCAATAGTTCAGCACCCCATCGTATAAGGGCTTCCCGGGCGTTGCCATTTATCCTCTACGGGAGACGCGTTCAACCGCCCGCGCGATGTCCATCACGTCATCCAGGGTATGCGGCGGACGCACATGCTCATTAACCAACAGCTCCTCGAAGGACAATGACTCGGCCGCGGGGCACGCCCCGGCATAATAATTCGTCTGAATCGACTGATTTTCAGGCGCGGCGAACGGATATCCGCGCTTGAAGGCGATCCGCCGCTGGTAGAGCGGCTGAAGATAGAGCGGCCGGGTGTAGCCTTCGTGCCAGATGATCCCCTCGGCACGCATGAGCCGGGCAAACTCGGCGCGCGGCATCTCCAGCGCCTCACGCCGCAGCCGGACCGGATACAGGTAATACGTGCTGCGGCAGCCGCACGAGCCGGCCTGGCCGAACGCCGCATGGCTGCACGCCGGAGGAGGAATCAAAAATCCGTGAGGTGCGAGCGCTCGGCTGAGAGCTTCGACGAGACATAAGCGCGCCGCATTGAGACCCGCCAATTTCTTCAGTTGCTCACTGGCGATGGCCGCCGGCAGCTCGGTGAGCCGCAGGTTCAGGCCGATGATGTTCGTGATGGCCTCATAGCCGGCAGGGCCGACGACCGCCTCGCCATGATTGCGGATCAACGCCAGCCGATACCGCAGATCATCGTCGTTGGTCAGACACACGCCGCCCTCCCCGGCCTGGATCGTCTTATTCACGTTGAGGCTGAACACGCCAATATCTCCCAGGGTTCCAACCGGCCTTCCTCTATAGAGGGCCCCATGGGCCTGGGCGCAGTCTTCCACGACCCTCAAGCCATGTCGTTTGGCGATGGCGAGAATCGGGTCCATGTCCGCCGGAATGCCGAACTGGTGGACCACGATCACCGCCCGGGTCCGCGGGGTGATGCGCGCGACAATCGATTCCGGATCCACACTTCCCGTCTCGCGCCGCACGTCCGCGAAAATGGGAATCGCCCCGTAGAACAGCGGGCAGCTCGCCGCCGCGGTCATGGTCAGCGGCGAGACGATCACCTCATCGCCGAACCCTAGCCCTAAGGCGCCGATCGCCGCCAGTAAACCGGACGTGGCGCTGTTCATGCTCACGGCGTGGCGAGCGCCGTAGGCAGCAGCCCATTGCCGCTCAAGCTCTTGCACCCTCGGCCCGCCCCAGAAACTAAACGGCGGCTCAGGCGCGTGCGAGCCCTCGAATAATGAGAGATAGCCGTCACGCATCACCGCCTTGACCGCATCTAGCTCTTCTGGGCCGGTGGTGATGTTATCCAGCCATGGCTTGGTCCTGACTGGTGAATGGTGCATGAGCTCTGTCATCCCGCCACCTGAGGCATGGCCAGCTCCTGCGCTTGCCACACCAACGCCATGGTCTCTGACGCCGCGGCCAGATCAACGCCAAGGGCTCGCCCGCGGTCTTCACCGCCCAATATGGCGGCGATCGCATCCACCGCATGCGCCAGCGGGTTCATCAAGCCGAGCCGCGGAAATCCCTCGGCGGGCACGAGCACGCGCTCCCCGTACCGGTTGACCTGCACGCGATCCACGATAATCCGTTCTCCGGCATCGAGTAGGCGCGCGCGGCCTTGCTCAAAACGAAACTCGAATTCCAGCAGTTTGTAGTGAGTTTCTTCGATCGCCTCAAGAACAAGCGTCGCGCCTGCGCACCGCGCGCGCACCGTCAAGTTCTCATCGCCTTCTCTGCCTCCTGCGACTACGGCGGATGACGCCACCTCAATGGGAGAGTCAAACAACAGACGCACCGTATCCACCACGTGGGTGCCATTGTTCAGCCAGCCGCCGTAATAGGTGCAGCGTCCGCCCAGCAGCGCCCCGAGCGCGCCGGAACAAATCAGGGACGCAAGCTCCTGGTGGATCGGATCAAACCGCCGTGTATGATTCACCAAAACCCGCACGCCGGTGGCTTCGGCGCGATCGCGCAGCTGCCGCATTTCGTCAGGGTGGCCGCACAGCGGTTTCTCAACGAAGAGGACCCGAGGGCGATGCGCCGCCTCCATGATCTGCATCGCCTGCGGAACATGGCATGGCGTCGGGCTGCAGACGCTGATGACCTCGCACGATTCGATGGCCAAGAACTCATCCAGCGAGGCATAGCCTCGCGGCACATCCCAGGCACGCTGAAACCGCTGCAGCCGCTGCTCGTTGGGATCCATCGCGGCGATGAGGCGGAAGCGCGGATGTTGCGCGTACGCCTGCGCATGGCTCTCGATCGGCGCGCTACTGCCCGGCGCATCGTAGGTGCCGGCCATTCTGCCGCACCCAATAATCCCCACGCTCCACCGCTGCGCCATTAGCCAATGTCCACTTTTCGTTCGGCAACCCACCGTCGAGGCACATGGCGGTTGCGCTCGGCGAGCGCTGGATGCGCATCCAGAAATTCGATGATCTGAGCCAACCCAAACCCCGGATGCTTGGGGTAAAAGTGCTCAAAGATCGCCGAGATCACCTCGAAATCCTCAGCCGCATCGACTTCAAGATGGAGATCAGGACGGCGAAACCACGCTGGGGCTTCCAGATTGCGCAATCGGTACCGTTCGGGATGATGCGCAATATGGAGATCCACATTGGCCCGCTGAGCCGGGTCGGTCACATAGCGCTCGGCATCCACCAGGACGCGCGTTGGATACACATACAGATCGATGCCCGGGGGGTACGTGATCGTTAAGGCATTCGAGACATAATCATACTGCTCGGCGTGCTTCAGATAATAGCCGATGACCTCATCAATAATGCGGGGGTCCGGCAGGGGGCTGTCCCCCATGAACTCCGCGTGAAGATCCACGTCAAAGGCCTTGAGCGCTCCGATGATTCGCGATAAGCAGTCCTCTTCGCTGCCCCGGAAACATCCGACGCCAAGCGTATGGGCTAGCCGTTCAATCGGATCGTTGCCCTGCTCCACTGAGGTGGCAATCACAACCTGATCGATCAATCGGCTCTGCTGAATCCGCTCAATCTGCAGTTGCAGCATCGGTTTTCCGACAATCGGCTTCAGCACTTTTCCCGGAAGGCGCGAGGACCCCATCCGCGCTTGAACCGTCGCCACGATATTCATGACGCCATCCTGGCCTCAACCGCCAGCTCCATCACCAGATCGGCGATCCGAGCGGCGGCCCCCTGATGCGCGAGCACTCCTGCGGCGGCCTGGCGCATCCGATCTCTGGCGGATGATCCGGCGCTGCACGCCTCGCTGAGCCATCGCCGCAGCGCCTCAACGGAGAAGGCAGACTCAACCAGACCCAGCTCAGAGCCGATAAATGCCTCGGCAGCGGTCCGCGTCGGCCGGAAGCTGCTCGCCGGCCGGCCGGCGAGCACCGCCTCCAGCAACACCATCGACAACATCCCCACGACGAGATCAGCCGCCATGACGCAAACAGATGACGGCTCTTGTCCTGACACCACGCAGAGATTGCGACGCTTCGCGCGCGACCCAAACTGCAGCGGTTGCGATTGCTCCCGCGGGTGCCGCTTCACTACCAGCGCTAGACGCCCGCGCGTCTGCTGCTCGAGTGTTTCAATCGCTTCCACAACGCCCTCCAGGGCGTCTTGCTCAGTAAAATCATACGGGGACGGGCTGCCTGGCCCATGAAATTGAGAAAACGGCTCTGATACGAACAGGACGACGCGCGAGCCATCAGGCGATCGGCCGAGCGATTCGCACCAAGCCCGGCGCAGCTCGCGAGCGCGCGCTTGGCACCCTGGGGCTTCCAAGGCGTTGATCATGGTTTCAAGATGCGGGTGCCCGGTCGCGATCATCAGATCCTCAGGCAGACCTGCGCGCGCGGCTTGGGCGAGTGCTACCTGATCCGGCACCGCGATTCTCGTGGGAAGCACGAGCCGATTCGATCTCGGATCAAGAAACCGCTCTCGGTAATGGGTCCAATGATCCACCACCGAGACCGACGGCAGCAAGCACTCATTGCCGAGCGACAGCAAGCGTTTATCGAGCGTCCATCCCCACGATGTGCCCAATAGCAGGACGTTGGGCGATGCCTCGCGCATCAACGGTTCGATCGCGTCCGCCTGGCGTGGCGAGAGCCCGGCACCCGCAAAGACCTCTGCCGCTTGCGCGCAGGCGGCGACGACCACCTCGGCAGACAGGCTTCGGCGCAACGTGGTGATGACCGGAACCAGCGCGTTGGCTGCGCCCGCTTCCTGCGCAGCCGCCAACACGCGCACGCGGCCCGAACGCTCCATTAATTGTTCCATGCCGGCCGCCACTCAGGGCGCTGGGGAATCGTGACCGCCTGCCCCGCAGGCTCCACGGCGCGATACAAGGTGTTCAGCGATGGATTGCGCGCGAAAATCCTGGCCAGGCCGATGCGATCAAAGCCGTAGAGTCTCAGGCATTGTTCACGCTCTTTGCGTTGAGCATCCGTAAAGTACACGCGGAAGGCCATCGGCGTTTCGCGCGCAAAGGCGCCGAGGGGTTTGCCGCTGCTGTCGCTGAGCCATTGAGGGATGTCGTAGGCAAGCTCCACGAACACGTCGTCAACGTTTCCATCCTTGCGCAAGACCCCTTCGAATTTCGCCAGCAGGAACTGCTCAAGCGCGTGAACCTCCTTCCTCACGGCCTCAGGGTTCGCGGTGGGCACGCGCTCCTGGACGAGTTCGCGGCACATGCGGGCGATGAACGGCACCCAGTCCTCAATATGCCGGCTGATCATCAGGCCTTTATGGGTAAACACGACATTATGCCCGGCCTCGCCCTTGAGCAGCCGGGCATAATGTTCCGGCCGGCGATAAAACTCGAATAAGGCCTCTTCTGAATCCCACAGCTCTTCTTGGGTATCACGGATGAAACTTTGCACGATCTGTTGAACGGACTCGGGGGCCTGGTGCAGGTGCTCCGCCGTGTTCGCCAGCCAATCAAACGGCGAAATCCCCCACGCATTGAGATATTTCACGAATTCCCAGCATTGATAATCGTTGTACATCGTCTCCGTCAGCAGCGCGAAGACGCGGATCTTCACATAGTCGTCGAATGACAGGCTCTTGGACGCCACCGCCACTTCTTCCACGTCAAAGATCTTCGTGCCGTCGTAGGCGCCGAAATTCAGCGGCACGAGCCGCCACTTGCCCTGGTAGCCCCACTGGGCTCGGTACGCCGCGTCCTTGTACTCCGTGCCGTAGAGCAGTTGCAGCGTATAGGAGTAGATGAGCTGGGCCTTGGTGTCCATGAGCTCCTTCAGACCCTGCATGAACGACGCGAGCGTTTCGCCAGGCAGCGGCACGATCATCTCGGCTTTCTGCACGCGGCCCTGTCGCACCAGCACCTCGTTGATCTGCTGGTACGCCTCAAGACTCACATTCTGACGCCGGATGTTCTCCAGCACCGCCTGGTTCATTGATTGGACAGACATGTTGATGCTCATGCTGGTCCCTAAGATTTCCGTCGCCTTGATGATGCGGTCCTTGCTGTTCTTGCCGGTGGTCGAGAGGATGCGCAGGGGCCAGCCGTGCCGCTCCTGCAGCCGCTTGAGGATCCGGCAGAGCTCCGCATCGCGAGGATACATGCCGAAATTGTTGTCGGCCAGCACGAGCAGGCCCACGCCTGAGGCCGCCATCCGCGGCGCGATGTAGGAAAACTCCGCCTCCAGATGCTCCAGCGGGAACATGTTGACCTTCGAAAAATAGCTGTTGCCGGCGTTGCAGAAGTTGCACGTGAAGGGGCACCCGCGATTCGTTTCGACAATGGGAGTGAGCCGCCCATCGAAAAATTGATCCAAGAGGCCGGTGGCATAGGGCGAGGGGATCTCCCCCAACGCGCTGATGCGCGCCACCGCGGCTCCGGACACCAACCGGCCGGTGGTCGGCGAGATGGACTGGCATCCGTCGATCGGACGCTCGCGCAGCTCGCGGACATCAGGAGACGATTGAAACGCCTTGAGAAGATTCACAAACGCGGCCTCGCCTTCATAGTACACGTGGAGATCCGTGGCTGGCCGCGTTGACAGAAACGCCAGCTGGCTTGGCGCGTCAAACGGATAGTTCGTGCCCCCTTGCACCGTGACGATCGCGGGGTTGATCTGCTTCGCGTGCTCGCAGGCGAATTCCGAGAGGTGGCTGTTCCACACGTAATTGCTGCATCCGAGGATGTGCGGCGGTTGGCACTTCAGCGCCTCAAGCAGCGGTTGCACATATTTGAAGAGCGAAATCTGCACCGCATCGCCAAGCTGCTGCTTGGCATACGAGGCGATGAGGCCGATGTTGTAGGGCATCATGTCGACGGCGAGCTTGCCGGTGCCGTCGTGCGTGAGATCGGCGAGGAAGATGCGCATCGGCTCTTGGCTCATTTCGGAAACCTCGCACGGACCGCGTCGCGAATGGCCAGCTCCGCCGCCACCGGCTGCTTCTCGGCCACCCCCAAGAGCCGCTCCACCCGGCGAATGCCGTCCACCATGGCCCTGAGCTCCTCCGGGGTGACAGAGAGCGCATGATCCGTGCCTGGCAGCGATTTATCCATGGTGAAATGCTTCTCGATCACGGCAGCGCCCAACGCCACGGCGATCAGCGGCGCCGTGATCCCGATGGTGTGATCAGAGTATCCGATCGAATGCTCAGGGAACGCCTGCCGCAGCGCTTCGATGGCCCGCAAGTTGGCGTCCTCATCCTTCAGCGGGTACTGGGTCACGCAATGCATGATGATCACGCGCGGGACGGCGCGCAGGCGGGTGACCGCCTCGCGCACCTCATCCAGCGTCGCCATCCCTGTCGACAGATACACCGTCTCCGCCTGCGTGCTCACATAGTCCAACAACCGCCTGTTCAACAGCTCGGAGGAGGCGATCTTGACGGCCCGCAATCCCATCTGCTCGCACAGAAACTGCGCCCGCTCAACGGTGAACGGCGCGCTCAAGAATCCCACCCCGGCGGCTCGAGCCGCCTGGGCGAGCTGCCGGTGCACGGCATCCGGGACTTCCACGCGCCCAAACCACGTCTTTTCCGGATCGTCATCCGCCACATCCGCGCTGCGATAGGACTGAAATTTGACGATGTCCGCGCCGGTGGCGGCGGCAGCACAGATCATCTGCCGCGCGCGATCCCAGTCGCCGACATGGTTCTCGCCGATCTCCGCAATGATGGTGGTCCGCGGCGCCATCAGAACGCGGCCTCTGCGCAGGCTGTTGAATCCGGACACCGCCCAAACCGTTCCAGCATGCTTGCCGGCCACACTCGCTGCAACTCTTCCCATCCACGGCGCACCGCCGCAGGATCACTGGTCATGCTGCCGTGGTGGCGGCGGTACGTAAACAGCGGCTCAGGCACCCGGGACGCCGCCCGGCCGCTGCGCAGCAAATACCGCAGGTAGAGGTCGTATTCTTCCCAGAAGAGTTCGCGGTACCCCCCGACGCTCAACACGAGATCGCGCCGCATCATGGTCCCGACGGCCGTCAGATCAAAAAGATTAAAGCTCCCTAATGTGATGAGACGGCGCGCCCGGCGCTTCTCGGACCACTCGTAGCGGTCGGAATACACCAGATCGGTCTGGCCCTCACGCAGCAGCGTCGACATCCGTTCAAGCAGCGGCGGCTCAAACGTGTCGTCCGCATCCAGGCGGACGATATACTCGCCGTGTGAGGCCTCAAGCGCCTGGTTGCAGGAGGCCACGAGCCCTTGATTGCGCTCATGGGCCAGGTACTGCACGTTGCTGCGCGCACGATACGGGGCCATCGCCTGTTCTGTCGCGTCGGTGGACCCGTCATTGACGAAGACCACTTCGTAGCCATCGCGCGGCATGGTTTGTCGGTCAAGGCTCCCCAGCGCCTCGCCGACCCAGGGGGCTCCGTTATAACAGCAGAGGATCACGCTGATCCGACTCATGCCCAGCGCATCGCCGCGCTACCGCAAGGCCGGGTCGAGCCGGGCTTCTTCCGCATCCCGCTGGTCCTTCCGGTGCTTGACCCACTGCACGTACCGCCGCACGCCCTCTTCAAATGGCGTCGTCGGCTCCCATCCAAGCTCCTGTTTCGCCCGCGCGCTGAGCACCCGCTTGCCGCTGAAATCCCCAGGCCGGGCCGCCACATACTCAATGCGCGCGCCGCCGAGGACGCGCTGCACCGTCTCGGCGATCTGCTTGATCGTCACCGGCTCAGCTCCATCGAGGTTATAGATGCGATTCTTCGCGGCTGGAGCTAACGCCAGCGCGTTGCCCTCAGCCAGGTCCTC
This sequence comes from Candidatus Omnitrophota bacterium, assembly GCA_016209275.1. Lineage (NCBI taxonomy): Bacteria > Pseudomonadati > Candidatus Omnitrophota > Candidatus Omnitrophota bacterium. Next base: position 100,889 of record JACQWM010000004.1, on the reverse strand, counting down.
GACATAGACGAACTTGCGGAACTGCGAGCCGTCGCCGGCGATCGTCAGCGGCTCGCCCTGAAGCGCTTTGTTGACGAAGATCGGGATCACCGCCCCATCGCGCGCGCGAGGGCCATAGGGAATGCCGAAGCGCAGGATCGTGTACTCGATGCCGTAGAGCTTTGCGTACGCCTGGCAGTAATATTCCGACGCGATTTTCGTGGCGGTGTACAGATGCGAGGGCGCGGCCAATGGCGTGTCTTCGTCCACCTCCTGCTGGGGCACGTCGCTATACACCCAAGTCGTGCTGCCATAGACGATGCGCATCACCTTGGAGCGCCGGACCGCCTCGAGCACGCAGGCCGTGCCGCGCGTGTTCACCATTTCGGCGTAGGAAGGATCCTCGAATACATCTTTCACATCCGCAACCGCCGCCAGATGGATGATCGCTTGCACACCGAACATCGCCACCCGCAGGGCCTCCACGTCCAGGATGCTGCCGATGCAGTGCTCGACCGACGGGTGATACGTGGAGCGCTGCTGATCGAAGATGAGCGGCACCACCCCGTGCGCCACCAAACGATCCACCACATGCGATCCAATAAAGCCTGCGCCGCCTGTCACGAGAACTCTCATGCATCCACTCCATTGTTGTCCAGCTCAGGATGGTAATAGAGCGGAACGCACCAGTGATGCTGCGCGATCCACTCGGCGTTGGGAAATGATCCGCCCTGCCCCATGATGGTGTGGCAGAGCGTGTCGTAAACCTTGCCGCTGGAGCGCGCAATCGGCTCAAACACGATGTATTTGTAGTAGCCGGACTGCATACCCTCAGGCAGCCGCACGCGCTGCGCAAACACAGGATCAAGATCCCTGGCCGCCACCGCGCGCTTCCAGGCCACGATCTCCTCCATGCGCTCAACCTGGACCACGCCGAGGGCCGCGGTGAACTCCGACATCCGGTAGTTCAGGCCCGACACCTGGTAGGTTGGCTTGCCGTAATTGCGGAATCCTTTCGCGAACTCGATGAGGCCAGGATGTTTTGAGACCAGCATGCCGCCCTCGCCGGTCGAAATCGTTTTGGTGCCGTAAAATGAATAGACCCCGGCATCGCCGAAGCTGCCAGGCCGCTGGCCGTGCCATGAGGCCCCATGCGCGTGGGCGCAATCTTCAAGCAGGATGATGCCGTTGGCCCGGCAGAACTCCGCGATGCGCGGCGTGTCAAAAGCCAGATGGCCGCCGATGTGCACGAGCCACACGGCCGCAAGCTCCTGCGCCTTGGCCGCCTGCGCCACCGCCTCGTAGCTGAGGCACAAATCGTCTCGGTTGCAGTCGCCGAAGACGACCGTCCCGCCGGCATGGATGACCGACAGCGGGGTTGCCATGAACGTATTCGTAGGGCATAGCACGGTTTTCCCGCGAACCTTGAAATAGTCCAAGGCGGCCAGCGCAGCCCCGCCCCAGCTTGAGGTCGCCACCGCCGGCAGCGCATTCCACGCGGCCCACAACTCCTCGAAGCGCTTGGTGTACTGGCCTTCCACCCACTGTTGCGAATTAAAAATTTCACGCCAATACTCAAGCACCCTCACCTGATCCGCCGGGTGGAATCCGATCCGAAATGCGCTAAACGCCGCGGCGGAGACAGGCATGGCCAGGGCCGATGGATCACCGGGCATGGAGCGCCCACCGTGTTTGGTCATACGCGCCGGCCAGATGCAGCGCGCGCCGGAGCTCAAACCATAGGCGCGGCCCGGGCATCTGCTGCTGCGCGCGCAGCGTGTTCGGAACGGAAAACGGCCGCATCGTTTCAAGGTAACGCCAGTACTCGATGCCGCTGCGGGTGCGCGCTTGCACCACGGTTTTCAGCACGGGCGGGTTCTCCACGAGTGCGGCGGCATCCGCCAAGGAGCCATCCGGCATACGGAAGATCAACCCATCCGCCACGTCGACGATCACCCACTGGCCATCGATCTTGGCAAACGACAGCACCAGCACTCCCGGAGTGTCGCTCGCGCGCAAATCTTTCCAGAACGCGGGAACGCCAGCGTACGTGGAGAGTGTGGTGAAGACATCCGCCATCTGATCGCCGAGGCCATAGCCTCGGATGATGATGTTGAGGATGTGGTCATCGATGACCGGCCAGCCCTTTGGCATCGGCTGGATATGCTCCCGCGTCCAATTGAAGACCGCGAGCACTCGGGCGTCATCGGTCGTCTTGCCCTCGGTGATCTCCCGTGCCAGGCGCTGATAGGCGTAGTGCCGATGGAGGAAATCGATCGCTTTCACATACGGAGGGATGCGGTGCTGGGACACCTGGAAATTCACCCCTTGCCGCGTCGAGGCGACCGGGGCGATCAGCAGACAAACCGCGCCGAGGCCGACCCCCATCACCACCAGCGCCTTCGGAATCCGCCGTCGCTTCACCCTCATGATGAGGAGACCTCCACCATCGCCTCCGGCAGCGATGGGACTTGCTGCTCTTCAGCAATCCGGACGATTTTTTGCTCCGGCACGCCCCAGCGGCAGAGCTGCTGGATAATCTGCCGGTGATTCTTAAACGACGCGATCAGCACCCAATCAAACGAGAGGCGCTCGAGGGCCTCAGGCGGGGTGATGGCATGGCTCATGAACAGGCTCTGGTCGCTGCGCGACTCATCCACGACCCCGACCACGCGCAAGCCGCGCTGCTGCATCAAGAGAAACGCGATCTCCGCGATCTCCCCGGTGCCGTAGAGCACGACGGAAGCGCCCGCTGAGACGGCCATGGTCGAGATGGTGCGCGTCACCAGGGTGCGGATCTGACGGTAGAGGTGGAGCGAGTATTCCACGTATTCGTAGGTGAGCCGGGCTTTTTCAGCGATGCCTTTCGGGGTGATGAGATAGCGAAGGCGTTTGCGCTCCAAGTTGACGATCTTGACATAGCCCTTCTTGACCAGCCGTCGGATCAGGAAATTCGTCAGGCCCAGTGCCAGGCCATGCTTTTGCGCCAAGCGGCGCTGAGTGACGGAATCGCTTGCGGAAATCTCCGTCAGGAGCTGTAATTCTCGGTAGGCGTCAACGTCCATGATGATGTTCAGAATATGAACACTGCATCAATTGTATGGAAACCGCTCTTCACTTGCAACTCAATTATTGTGTGACGAGGTTGAGGGAAGGCGCGGCCGCGCGGAACGCGCCGCGGCGCAGCTGCTGCAGCCAGACTTCAAAGGTCAGCAGCGTCCACAGCCGGTGGGAATGGTCGCAGCGCCCGGCGAAGTGCTGTTGAACCAGCTGCCGCACATACGGCTGATGCAGATACTGCCGCAGCAACGCGTTCGGTGCAAGCAGCCAATCGGTGACGAAATCGCGCAGCTCATACCGAAACCAGTGATGCAGCGGCACGCCGAAGCCCATTTTTCCCCGCGTGAGCACTTCCGGGGGCAGCAGGTCGGCGAACGCCTTGCGAAGAATGACTTTGGTCGCTCCTCCGCGGAGTTTCATGGCATCCGGCAGCCCACACACGTATTCGATGAGGGCACGATCCAGAAACGGCGATCGGGCTTCCAACGCATGCGCCATGGAGCACCGATCCATTTTCACGAGCAAGTCATCCAACAGATACATCTTGAAATTGACATAGAGCAATTGCGTCAGCGCCGAGGCCTGCCGGCTGCGCGCCAGGTAGGACGCGCAGGCTATCGAAGGATGCGTCGCGCCCCCTGATGCGCCGAGCCGCAGCTGCGGCAGATCCTCGTAGAAAATTGAGACCCAGCGGTTCACCCGGTGCTCAAACGGCAGCACGGTGCCCTGCGCGAAGCGTTGCGCTCGGCGATACAGGCTTCGGGGATGCCCCCAGGCCGGCAGCCGGGTCAGCGCTGAAGCGCCGGCCGTGCGGAGCCACCTGGGAATCGCTTCTGACAACAGGACCGCGCGGAACCGCTGATAGCCGGCAAAGAGCTCATCGCCCCCATCGCCGCTTAACGCCACCGTCACGTGCTGTTTGGTCAACTGAGCCAGCAGATAGGTCGGAATCGCCGAGGAGTCGGCAAACGGACCGTCGTGATGCCACACGAGCCGGTCGATGAGCTCAATCGCTTTCGGCTCGACGATAAACTCCGTGTGGCGCGTGCCAAATCGCTTGGCCACGATCCGCGCGTAGGACGTTTCATCAAACGCAGGATCCCCGGCAAACCCGATGCTGAACGTCCGCACCGGCTCATCACACAGCCGGCTCATGATCCCCACGACGATCGAGGAATCAATGCCGCCGCTGAGGAACGCGCCCAGCGGCACGTCGCTGATGAGCCGCCGTGCCACTGCCGCCGTGAGGAGCTCGCGCACGCGCGAAGCCGCCTCAGCCTCGGAGGGTGCGCGGCCGCTGGATGCCGGCGGCAGCGGCGCATCCCAGTACTCCTGAAGGCGCACGTGGCCGTCTCTTGCGATGAGCACTTGCCCAGGCGGCAGCTGTTGGATCCCCTGGTAGATGGTCGCGGGCGAGGGAACATACCCAAAGAGAAAAAACGCAGGAAGTGTTGCGGTGTCTACTTCAGGAACGATATCCGGGTGCTGAAACAACGCCTTCATCTCCGAGGCAAACGCGATCATCGTCGGGGTCGCACGGTAGAACAGCGGCTTCTTCCCTGCCCGGTCTCTGGCCAGCAGCAGCTGCCCTTTCCGGCTGTCCCACATCGCGAAGGCGAACATGCCCTCAAGCTGCTGCACGCACGCGTCGCCGTCCGCCTCGTAGAGCTTCAGCAACACCTCGGTATCCGAGGAGGTCCGGAACCGGTGGCCTCGCTGCTCAAGCGAGGCGCGCAACTCACGAAAGTTATAGATCTCCCCGTTGAAGACGAGCCAGATGGAGCCATCATCGTTTCCCATCGGCTGAGCCGCCGCATCGGACAGATCGATGATCTTCAGCCGCGCATGCCCAAGTCCGATACGGAGCGAACCGGTCGCCAGGCTCTGGATCCCTTCGCCCTCCGGTCCGCGGTGGCGGAGGGCGGCGACCATGCCCTGCAGGACGTCGCTCGCAACCGGACGCCCGTCGAAGTGGACCACGCCAGCGATGCCGCACATCGAGCTACTTCACGCCTCCGGACAACGCGTCTTCGAGCGCGCCGGCCTGACGATGCTCATGGGGACTTCCCTCAGGGAGTGCTGGAGGCCTCCGAAAGATCCTCCGATAGATCTCGATGGGGTCACCGTGCGCGGCAATGAGCAAGAGGGGCAACAGAAACAGCAGCCGAAGCCGAAACAGCGTGCCCATGTTGGCCACGACCAGGGACACGGGCGCTGCAATGGAGGCGATCACCGCCAGGAGGAAGAGCGCTTCCACGCGCCGCAGCGATGCGAGGCGAGACACCCCGCGGATCAATCCGGGAATGAGCAGATAGAAGCCCAGCATTTCCAGGCCCGCGAACACCCGCATGATCCCGGTGCTGCCGCGGAGATCAAACCATTGCCAGGGAAACGGAGCGAGAAAACCAATCGCCATCGCTCGCGGAAGATACGTGATCAGTTTGCGAGGGCTTGAAATTTTCGCCCAGGCATCGGTGAGGGAGTACCCTCCGCTGGAGACAAATCCCTCGCGCCGCACCGCGAGGGCTTCGGGGGATGTTTCACGGATCGTCGCGATCGCTTGCTCATCCATCTGGGAGACGCTGTGCGACAACATGGAGAACCCTCGGCCGCTTTCGCGCGACAACCGCAGCCGCAGCGCACCCCCGGTCCGTGGGAACAAGGATAACGCCAGCGACAGCAACTCTTCCGGATTCACTGACATACCGCTGCTCTTCGGCAGCACCGCAGGCATGATGGAGCGTTTGCGGATCCACCTTCGCGGCTTTCCCTTAAGCAGCGCCTGAAGCTCGGCCTGCGCTGCGGCGAAGTCCGCTTGCTCCTCCGAGGTATGGATCAACGGTTTGGCGCGCTCCAGCGCAGCCTGGGCCTTCTCAAAACGCCGCAGCTGGGCCAGCGCCATGCTGTACTCCAGGTGAATCGGCAGCAGGGTCGGCTCCAGCTCCAAGATCTGTTGATAGGCCGCGGCCACGCCTTCCCAGTACGCTCCATCCGTATTCGCCTTCGCGCGATCCAGATAAATCTGCACCATGCGATCGATCGCCGCCGAGTACTCCGCCTGCTCCTCCGGGGTGCGGATCAACAGCTTGGCGTGTGCCAGCGCGTCCTTGGCCTTCTCAAAACGCCGCAGCTGGGCCAGCGCCATGCTGTACTCCAGGTGAATCGGCAGCAGGGTCGGCTCCAGCTCCAAGATCTGTTGGTAGGCCGCGGCCACGCCTTCCCAGTACTCCGCATCCGCATTGACCGTCGCGCGATCCAGATAGATCTGCACGATGATCTTCCGGATCACCGCTTGCTCAGTCGGATCGCCTTGATGCAGGTACTGCTTATAGATCTCAAGCGCCTGGGGGAATCGTTGCCGCTGCACCTGCACTGCCGCAAGCCCTAGGGCCGCCTCTCGAGAGGTTGGATCCAAGGATACGGCTCTCGATAAATGGTGCTCCGCCCGCTCGAGGTTCCCCTGCGCATAGTAGCTCTCGGCGAGCCGGAAATGGCCGCGTTCCGGATGGGCTGGCGACACGAGGGCCAGCACCGGCAGCGTCCTCGCAAAAATGGTCGAAAGCGCGACCACCGTGACGAGCCCTCCATACGCCAGCGCGCGCGCCATCTGCCTTCGCCGAAGGGCGAGGCCTGCAGCCGGAAGCGCCACGATGATGGCCCCGAGGAGGAAGGCGGACCCGAGGTAGAACCGAAACCGCGTAAGGAAGAGCACTGAAACGGCAAGACCAAGATACCGCGCAGACAAGCGGCCAGCGCCGCGTCCTTCGTGATGCTTCGCCGCGCGGACGATGCGCACCACCAGCACGAGCGCTGAAAACACCAGGCACCATGTCACCGAGTCCTTCAACAGTTGGGCGGACCAGATGAAGGTGGAGGGCCAAGCGCTCACCAAGGCCGCGGTGACGATCGCCGTCCGCGGCCCGAAGACGTCCCGGGCGAGCACAAATGCCAGCAACCCGGTCGCCGCCGCCAGCCAAGCGTTGAGCAGGATGGGATACAGGGGGTGGGCGCCAAGCATCGTGTAGATGCTCGCGACCACCACGAAATAATCAGGAGCCAGGACCGGATCCGGCAGCTGCGTGCCGTTGGCCCACGCCTGGGCAAATTGCCAGCCGTAATAATGGTACATCCGCGAATCAGGGCTGAAGAGCCAGAAGCCGCGCGAAAACTGCAGCGACCGAAGCACGGGCCAGCCCCAATAGGAGATCGCGTAGAGCGACACGCCGAGGATGGCTCGTAGGCTGAACGTCGCGATCAGCACGCTGCGAAGCCCTCGATGCGGCGTGACCCGCCTTGCCAGAAACCACAAGAGCCCAGTCCCCACCCCGATGAGGAGCAGCAGCCTGAATCCGGCCTCGAATGGGCTAGGCTGCGGCATGACTCGCTCCCGCATGAACCGGCTCGCTGAGAGGCACGCCATCGCCCCGAGGCCCGTCATGCGCCTCGCGGAGCACGCGAATCAGGCGCGGCGCTTGGGCCTTGACGGAATATTCCTGCTCGACCATCGCGCGGCCAGCACGCCCCATGCGGCGCCGCAACGCTTCATCGTCGATGAGCTGAGCGAGCCGATCGAACCACGTCTGCTCATCGTTGGCCAGAAACCCTGACACCCCATCCTGGATGATCGCGCTGTTGACCCCAACCGGCGAGGCCACGACAGGAATCCCAACACTCATGTAGAGGAGGGCCTTAAACCCGCATTTGCCCTGGGTCCAGGGATCATCCGGCATGGGCATCAGGCCGATATCAAACCGGTGCAACTCGTGTTGCTCGGATTCCAGCGTCCACGGAATCTCCTGGAGATTCGGCAGCCGATACGGCAGATGCCCGGCTCCCACCACGCGAAGCTCGACCTGCGGATGCGCTCGGAGGAGCTGTTCAAGCGGACGGCGGATTTCCTGCAAGTAACTGGCGGTCGTGTGGCTCCCCATCCATCCGATCACCAACCGGGACGAATCCACCCTGGCCTGCCGCGGATGAAAGGCCTCGGTATCGACCGGCGTGGGAATGATGCTCACCTTGGGGTTGTACCGGCGGGCGTAGCCGGCCAGCACGGAATTGCCGGCCGTGACGTGCGTGCTGGCGGCAATGACCTGGGAGATTTTTCCCGGACGCTTGAAGACGTTCGCCCACGCGTTGACCCGGCTCGCGTGCGGAAGGTAAATGGCATCATCAAAATCAAACACCATGGCGGAAGATCGCCGAGCCATCAGCCGCTCAAGCAGCGCCGTGCCCAGCGGCCAGGCTTCGCGATGGACCACCACCACGTCGGCCTTCGCCACGCGCCCCACATCGAGGCAGCGACGGATCACCGCTGCAGCGCTCATCGAAATTTTCTGCGGGAGCCGCCCAGGCTGATACAGGAGCCGATAAAGCGCCGGCGGCATGAACGGGCGGACCTCGCACTGGATGCCCTGCGCATGCAGCCACGGCAAGTACTGCAACACCCGCAGGCGGCCGCTTGCGGCCTCGATCGGATGAGGAATTACGAAGAGGACGCGCACGAGGATCCTTTCAGGGTCGCCATGTAACGCTGCACATACCGGCGCAATGAGGTCTGCCACGACGGCATCTGATCCATCCCGACGGCCTGCAAGCGGGCATTCGCCAGCGCTTCAGAAGCCGCCCGAGGCGCTGGCAACGGAAACGCATCTGAGCTAATCGGCCGGACGGTCACGTCGGTTCGGCCAAGAGACGTCACGATTTCACAGGCCACGTCATACCGAGAGCAGACGCCTTGGTTCGCCATGTGAAACAGGCCGGCATGGTCGGTGGCGATGAGCGCGGCAATACCGCGGGACACATCTTCCGTAAACGTGAGGCTGCCAATCTTATCGGTGACCACCGTGAGCTCTCGGCGCTCTTCCAACAGCCGGAGAATCTTCGCCACGAACTTCTTGTCCCGCGCAAAACCTCCCACCATCCAGCTCGCGCGAACGATTTGATGCCTGCCGCGGTACTGCGAAACGGCGTGCTCTCCGATCAGCTTTGAGCGTCCGTACACATTGACCGGATTGGGCGCGTCCGTTTCGACATACGGTGTGAGCTTCTCGCCGTCGAACACCCCGGCCGTGCTCATGTACAGCAGGCGGGCCTTCCCGATCCGGCAGGCACTGATCACATGCTCGGTGCCGGCGGCATTGACGCGATAGGCGAGGGATGGCTCCTGCTCGCATCGGTCGACGTCCGTCGCCGCCGCCAGATGAACCACCAGGGCGGGTTTCGCCTGCTCAACAGCCGCGCGCACCGCCGCCGCATCGCAGATGTCCAAAACCTGCGTGCCGGGGGTCAGCGGAGCCAGATCCGTCGGGATCAGCTCATGTCCGCACCGCCGCAGCTCAGGGCAGAGCGCGCTGCCCACCATGCCATCAGCACCCGTCACAAGAATCTTCATGATTTGGCCCACTCAAGAGGTCGAACCACCGAAGCCGATAATGGCTCCACATTTTCGGCGAATCGGTCATAGAGGGCAAGATATTTCTTCACGCCATCCCTCAGATCAAACAGGGCCAGCGCGGTGTTTCGGCACCGCCGCGCGCAGGCAGCATCGGCGAGCAGTGCTTGGACATCCTGCAGGCTCGCCGTCCATTCGCGCTCGGCGACGTCGCGCAACACCACGCCCACGCGATGCTCGCGAACCACCCCTCCGGAATCCCCGATCAGGTCGTTGATCACGACCGGCACCCCGCTGGCGAGAAATTCCGCCAGCTTCGTGGCGGCTGAAGCCGTTTTCGAAAACGTCGGCGTGATGAAAAAGACCCCCACATGCATCAAGGACAGATACCCAGGCATCTGCTCAAAGGCCGCCCGTGCCAAGCGGAAACGCTCCGGCGGGATGCCGGCGGCCTGCGCATCTCGGCGCAGCTGCGCATGGTCTTCCTGCGTCACGCAGAGGATGACGGCATGCTCGAGGTGCCGCAGCAAGAACGAACAATAACGCAGCGTCGGTGTTCTTAGATACCAGTTGCTCAACGTGCCAACACAGCCGATGACGGTCTTCCCTTGAAGGCCAAGCTGCGCTTGCAGATCACGGTCTGCTGCCTCCGGCGAAAAGCGCGAGGTGTCAGCGCAGGTGGGGATGACGTCGATGGGGGTTGCCGCCGGAATCTGATAGCCGAGCGTGTCGAAGGCCTTGACCCCGGCGTGCGTGAGCGAGACGATGGCGTCCGCCTGCTCAAAAAATTTCCGCTCGCACCATTTCGTTAGGCGATACGCCAGCGAGCCGCGGCGCCAATGGCCGGCATCGACCTTTTCCTCCGGCCAGAAGCCTCGCATGTCAAAGAGAAAGCGCGCACCAGTTGCGCGCTTGAGTGTGAGCGCAATCACTGACGGCACATACCCCCGCGCATGGATGAGCCGAATCTGGCGGCGCCGGCAGACGATCCATCCGACGATGATCCCGATGAGCGCATCCCACCCGGTGGCCAGCAGCGACGGGCGCTTGTGATACCGCAGCGGAATCCAGCGAATACCAGCAGCCTCCAGGCGCTGGCGCATCGTCGCATATCGGCTGACATCGCGGCGATCGGATGGCTTCTCGTACGAGAGCAGCGTGATGCGGCGCGTCACGGCCATGGGCAGCAGGTAGCTCACGACTTGGGAAGCCCCCAAGGGTTCGAGCATGCCGTCATACGACACATACAGAATTTCCCTTCCGGATGCTTGCGCCGATTGCCATCGATTTTTTAGCGTCTGTGTCATCAGGCGAGCCACATACTTCTGACGGCCCAACGCCATCACCGCGTCTTTGCAGATCTTCCTGAGCGTTGCCCCGAACAATGGGGAGGCGGCCAGCAACACCGGATACGAGGCCACCGCAGGGTACCGCAGCATCGAGATTCCCCCCTCCAGGGAAGCCGTATAGAGAGGAAGGCTCTGCCGCCTGCCTTGCAGGGCGGCAAACGCCGCATTGTGGCCGAACCACCACCGAACGCGGTGATTCAGCCGTGCGGACTCTTCGGGGCTGAGCCGCAGCGCAGCCGTCATGGTGGTGCGCATCTGATTCCATGCCGCTAGCGCTTGCCGCACATCATGCTTCGTTGGGCACGCCTGCCAGAAGGCATCGTCGCCGCGCAGCAGCGAGCTGATGAGGTCGAGATGCTCGGCATCTGCCCAGGCCGAGAGAAGCCGCGCATGCGCCCGCCTGCCCTGCGCCTGCTGCGCGGCCAGCCGCACGCGGCTTTGCTGCTGCGCATGACGCCGAAGCTTCATGAGCGGCCGAGGAATGCTGACCAATCCGTGGCGCCGCTCGGCCAAGTGGCACCATAGCGCGTAATCTTCGCACGGGGCAAACGACTCGTCATATCCGCCAAACGCTGCCAACACGTCGCGGCGGATCACCAGGGTTGGATGGCCGATCGGCGAGGCGAATGTCAGCGTCATGCCGAGGAATGTCCCGAACTCATCCACCCGCGTTCCGACCATCTCGGTCGCGCGTCCCTCAGGCCCGATGAGAAAGGCCCAGGTGCCGACGGCGGCCACGTCTGACCGCGCATCAAGACACGCCACCTGCTGCTGCAGCCGATCCGGAAGGCACACGTCGTCTTGATCCATCCGGGCGATGTAACGGCCACGCGATTCGGCCATCCCCAGATTCAGCGAGGGCGTTTGCCCGAGGTTGCGGGGATTGCGGATGAGGCGAATCCGAGGATCGCCAAATGACTCGATGCGCGCCGCTGATTGATCCGTGCTGGCATCATCGATGATGAGCAGCTCGAAGTCTCTGAAGGTTTGCGCGAGGACGCTGTCAATCGCTTCTCGCAGATAGGGCACGCCGTTATAGACGGTCATGAGCACAGTCACGCGCGGAGTCATCGTCGCGTTGATGCGGCAGCGAAGAAGTCGACCACGTGCTGAGCGCAGCGTTGCTCCATGGCCATGCGTGACGCACGGGTCAAGGAGCCGATATGCGGAGTACACAAGACTTGGGGCAGCGTTGCCAGCGGCCCGACATGCGGCTCGGCCTCGAAGACGTCGAGCGCGGCTGCGCTTAGCCGGTGCTCCTGGATCGCATCATGCAGCGCGGCTTCATCCACCAGATAGCCCCGCGACGTATTAATCAGCGCCGCCCCGGGCTTCATCAACGCGAACTCCTTGCGGCCGATCACCACACCCTCAGTTCGAGGCCGGCTGACATGCAGCGAGACGCAGTCCGCCTCTACCAACAGCGTCTCAAGCGACCGCAGATGGACCGATTTTGGAAGCTCGCTTGACGTGGCCTGCGGATCCGCCACCAGCACCGTCGGCTGAAACGGGCGCAGATACTGCTCCACACGACGCCCGATGCGTCCAAACCCCACCAGGCCGATGGTCCATTCGGACAACAACACCCCGGTCCGCTTCGTCCATCGGCCTTGGCGCGCATCGGCAAGGTGCTCAGGAATCTGGCGCGCGAGTGCCAGCATCATGGCGATGGTCAGCTGGGCCACCGGCTCGACGACTTCATCTCCGGTGGTCAGCACGGCAACCCCCAGCCGCTGTGCGGCCTCAAGATCAATCGCATCGGTGCCGACTCCGCAACGGCTGATGCACCGAAGCTGCGGCAAGGCCGCGAGCAGCTCGGCGTCGTAGGGCTCGATCCCGGCGAGCACCGCATCGACCCCTGGAAGTTCCCGCAGCAAATCCTCCCGCTTCATGCGCCGCCCAAGCCTGTTGACGTTCACGGCAACACCGGCTTCCTGCAGCAGACGCCGCGGACGGTCATCCGCCTCGCAGAACTGCTGCAACGCCACATACACCACCGGCCGCGTCATCGGAGAATCTCCTGCAAGACGCCCTGCTGTGACGCATCGCTCCTCAGGAGCTGCTCCACCACCGCGACCTCGCGCGGCTCGTTGATGCCAGGATAGCCTCGGGTGAATTCAATCGCCTGCAACAGCACATCGTGCTCCAGGATGCGGTTTTGATCAATGGAGCCTGCGCGCTCAAGCGGTGTGCGCGGAAGCTCGCCGTACCGCTGAAGAAATTCCCTCCGGTAGCCGAGAATGCCGAGCACCCGGCGCACCGGTTCATAGCCTTCTTCGCGCCGCACTCCAAGCGCCGAGAAATCCCTCGCGCAATACAACACCCGCCCGGAGCCTGAGAGCACGCACTTCACCACCGAGGGATCGCCGAGCTCCTCGCGAGTTTCAATCCGGGCCACCGCATTCCAGGCTGGAACTTCGGGCGCGGCTTCGATGGCTGAGGCCATCCGCTGCAAATCATGTGGCAAGACCAAAATTTCATCCCCTTGCACATTCACCACATGCGTGCAGTCACGCTGCGCCATCGCCTCGGCCACGCGATCCGATGCGGCCGGGTGCTCCGGTGATGTCATCACGCAGATTCCGCCATAGGCCTTGACCACCTCGGCAATGGCCTGATCGCATGTGGCCACAATCACTTCGGAAAACCCGGCGCACAGCGCGGTCCGGCGCCGCACATGCTCAATCATCGGCAACCCGTTGACCGCCAGCAGCGGCTTGCCGGGAAAGCGCGAGGAGGCCATGCGGGCCGGGATGATCGCGGCGATGCGCAAAGCACTCATTGGGGCAGCACCCCGCAATCCACATTCACGCACTGGCCGGTGATCGCTGAGGCGGCTGGACTCGCAAGAAAGTACACGACCTCGGCGACTTCACGCGCCGTCGGCAGCCGGCCCAGGGCGGTCTGTGTCGAGGCAAATGATGACAAATACGTTCGCACGTTGCGTCCGGCGGCCGGCGAGGCAGGATCGGCCAGCGATAGAAGAACGTGCTCGGTTTCCACATACACTGGGCAGACCGCGTTGACTCGGATGCCGCGGGGCCCAAGCTCCTTGGCGAGTGCTTGTGTGAGGCCATTGACGGCAAATTTGGTCGCGCAGTAGACGCTATTGTTGGCACTGCCCCGCTTGCCCGCCAGGCTGGAGATATTCACGATGCACCCACCGCGCTTCATCACCGCCGCGGCCGCCGCGCAGCCCCACAGCGTTCCCAGCAGATTGGTGCCGATCAATTCTTCTGCAAACACCTCATCCACATCGGTGATCGCGCGCCAACGCGAGACTCCGGCGCAATTGACCAGCACATCCAAGGTTCCGAATCGTTGTCGCACGTCCTTGGCAAATTGCGCCACCGCATCCCGCCGCCGGACATCCAGCGGCACATGGACCATCGCTGATCGCAACGCGTTCGCCCGCGGGGACCGCGAGCAGACCGCCACCGGGTGTCCTCGCGCCATGAAGAGCTCGGCGACCGCCAAGCCGATGCCGCTCGTTCCCCCGGTGACCGCCACCACCATCGGCGTGCGTTTCATCAGATCGTCATGGCGGTAAACCCGCCGTCAACCGTGACCAGCGAGCCGGTGACAAAGCTTGCCGCATCCGAGGCCAGCCAGAGGACGGCGCCGATCAGCTCCTCGGGTTTCCCAAACCGGCCCATCGGCGTGTGGCGGAGAATATCCCGCCTGCGCGTGCGATCGATGAAATGCGTCAAGCTCCACGCGGTGGGAAAGAACCCCGGACGCAGCGCATTGACGCGGACTTGAAACGGCGCCCACTCCCGCGCAAGATTTTGCGTGAGATTGTACACGCCGGCCTTGGCGGCCGAATACGCAAACGCCTTCGAGAGCGGAGGGCCGAGCGAGACGGAAGAAAAATTGATGATACTGCCACAGCGTTGCTTCACCATCGTCTCGCCGAAGACCTGGCAGCCGTAGAGCGTGCCGAGGAGATTGACATCAACGATCCGGTGAAACTCCTTCGCGGTGATCTTCAGCGCCGGTGTCGGCGCATTGGCTCCTGCGGCATTGAGCAGCACGTCGATGCGCCCATGGCGCTTCAGGATCGCCGTGCGGCAGGCGATGACATCGCGTTTTTCGGTCACGTTGCACCGCAACCACGCCACCTCGCGCCGCCGGATGCCGGCGCGCGCGCGATCCAACGAGTAGACCGTCATCCCGGATTCCGCCATGGCGCGGCTAAGGGCAGAACCCAATTGGCCTTCGCCTCCGGCGATGGCGGCGATTTTCCCGCGCAGGCGAAACCGATCCTCAAGCGCGATCATGACCCTTGACCCCGGCGATCATGCGATCGACTTCTTCGCTGCGATGCGATAAGTTAAACACGTCAGAGCCCAGCACTAAGAAACTAAACCCGGCCTCAAATTCCCGTCGGAGATCATTGGCATCAGGATAGACCAACTGATAGCCGCAACTTTTTCCGGCCGCAGCGCACGCGGCGATCACGCGGCGGCACGCCGCCGCCACCTTCGGATGCTGCAGCTCGCCGGGAAGGCCGAGCGAGCCGGAAATATCGTACGGCCCGACCATGACCGCATCCACGCCGGGATGGGTCACGAGCTCCTGAATGCGCTCAACTCCGTCGATCGATTCGATCTGGATCATCAGCGACAGCGCCTCGTTCGCCCCGCGCACATACGCGTTGAAATCGCGGCCATACCCCTGGGCGGCCGCCACGCCGAAGCCTCGTGCGCCTTGCGGCGGATACCACATGGCGTCCCGCACCCGGTCAATGTCTTGCCGGCAGCTGACCTGCGGCACAATGATGCCGTCAGCCCCCGCATCCAATAAGCGGCGGACCTGCTGTAGATCACCGCCGTAGATCCGAGGAAGGCACGCTTTGCGAAACTCATGGCAAGCCCGGATGATCTGCCCTGCCGTGGCCAAGTCAATCGTCGTGTGCTCCATGCAGATGCCGATGAAATCATTCTCGGCCCGCGCAAAAATTGCCGCGGTCTCCGGGTGGCCGATCGAGATCCAGCCACCGAAGAGCTGCTGCCGGCGCTGAAACCGTTCCCGCAACGACCGGGCGATCGTCAGGCTGTGAGGCGCTTTTGGAACATCCCGACGGACGATGGTCCGGCGAGCCGTGATCGTTTTTGGCATGGCCGCTCCGGGTTACTGCCGCTGGGCAAGGACCACAAAAAATCCTGGAAAATATTGGTGTTGTTTCACGTTGCGCTGGTACGAGACATCAGACAGCGTTTGTTCTTCCTCGATGACCGCGCGCCAATCCGTCGTCGGTTGGAATCGATTCAGGCTCGTCGCTCGGCAACTGAACCCTGCGTCCGCCAGCCACCCGTGGACCTCCTCAAACGTATGCTGGGACTCATGCGGATGCAGCACCTGATCGCGGAACCACGAACGCAGCAAGGTCTCGCTGGTGAAGGCGCCATGCAGCCTTCGGTAGCGCGCAAACGCCTCCTCCTCAATGGCGCTGCGCTGCGCATCAGAGGCCGCCGCGCGCAGGGCCTGCCGTGCCGGCTCAAACAGATCCAAAAACGGCTGGCGGCCGTAGCGATGGTACAACCCAAGATGCACCCATCCGCCGGGTGCCACCCACTGAAGGACCCGTGCCGCCGCCGCACGGCAATCGTGCGTATGATGCAGCACGCCGAGGCTGTTGATGACATCAAACGCCGCTTGGCCAAACACCGCTGCAGGATCCAGGGCGAAGAGATCCGCACAGGCCAGCTGCACACGACCCGCAAGACCAAGGGCCTCGGCCACGTCGCTCGCCCGCGTTAAGGCCGGCTCGCACAGGTCGACTCCGCATACGCGAGCCTTGTAGTGGGAGGCCACCGTGTTCACGAACCATCCAGCACCGCAGCCGACATCCAGGATCGAGGCGCCGCGAAGCCGCTGAAGCAGGGCATGAAGCGGCGGGTATGCCTCCGCCACTTGATTGCGCTCGGTGATCGTCTGGCAGGTCTGCTCGACCGTCTCTTCATAATTAAACGGCAGTGCCCGGTAAAACTGGGCCACCGTATTCGTCACAGACTCTTGCGTCGT
This sequence comes from Candidatus Omnitrophota bacterium, assembly GCA_016209275.1. Taxonomy (NCBI): domain Bacteria; kingdom Pseudomonadati; phylum Candidatus Omnitrophota; species Candidatus Omnitrophota bacterium. Next base: position 84,080 of record JACQWM010000004.1, on the reverse strand, counting down.
CATCGGCATCCCCTGGCTACCACATGGGGTAAATATTTTTCTGCGCGCCGGACTCAGTTTTTTTCTTCCGAGAGAATAGCGATCGCACGCGCGCCCAGAGACGACCCCACCATCCTCGCATCATCGGCCTCCTGCGCTGACCATCAATGATTGGACCACCGGTAGTAATCCATCGGCCACCCGCCTGGCCATTTCCTCAAGACCCTGCGGGCTGAAGTGAATCGTGTCTGAGAAATGCTCCGGGTCGAAGGGCCCGACATCGAGATAATGGCATCCTGGAACCGCGGCTCCGAGCCGGGCCAAGGCCTCATTGTTCGCCTGCAGATAGCGGAAATAGACCTCGGCGGTTTCTGGGTGCGGCTCAAGGTAATTCGGCACGCGCCGCGCAGCCCAGTCGCACTCCCATTTGATGAGCACCGGCACGCAGTCCCAGGTCGTGGCGAGGGCGATGAGATTCCTGATATTTCGCTCAAACGCGGCGACGGCCTGCGGCTGAAACGACCGCGCGGATCGCCACGGTGGATCAGCGATCCAGTAGATTAGGGCATTCGCCTTGCCCCACCTCCGCATAATCCAGCCTCGAAGGAGCTCATAGCCGGCCCACCATGGGATCGGGGGCAAGCGGTTGATCCAGCCGACATCCCAAGGCTTATGGCGTCGGGCATGGGAATAGTCTGAGCGGAATCCCTCGACCATTTGGCAGGTCCACGCATCATTCACATTGTGATACACCACCAGCAGATCAGGTTTCAGGTCCACCCCGCGAAAGGCGAATTCGGCGAGCGACTCGGCAGACGTATACCCGGCGGTCCCGGCATTGATGCATTCAAATGCCGTGCCAGGAAACCGCTGCGCGAGCAGGTCTTGCAATTTTCCAGGCCAGCTCGCATCCGGTCCCTGAGCCGGATCATGCGCTTCGGTCGTCGAGCCGCCCACGCAATAGATGCGGATCGTTCCTGGCAGGCAAGCCGGCGGATACTCGCGCTTGCCGGCATAGCCGAGGCTGTTGGACGGATACAACCCGTCGCAGTTCGGCCGACGGACATAGAGCGCGTAGGGATGGCTCAGGAATGACAGCAGCCGCGGCGGGGCGGATGTCCACGTCAGGCTTCGAGCACGACGGAGACCTCGAACCATGCCCTCGAGGAGGGCCAGTGCCGCGATCAGCCCGGCGAGCGGCGTCATGCGCTTCTCACCCACAGTTGATTATCGCATCGCTCCGGCTGGCTCCAGGACATCTCGCGGCGCAAGCCGGCGGTCGCCAGCAATCGTTCGCACGCCCCTCGGATGGAGGGTTCCTCGGAGAGCTCGACGATCAGCGACCGCATCGCGGTCGACTGAAGCGTCCGCGCCGCCCCCTCCAAAATTTCGCGTTCGGTCCCATCCACGTCGATTTTCAAGCAGGTCGGCGCGCACTGCGTCTCTTCGCAAAACTGATCCAGCGTAAAGGTGCCGATGCCCTCCTGCCAGATGACGGAGCGCTCCGTTCTCGTGCGGCGCAAGGGCGCTTGCGATTCCGTATGGAGCGCTGCCCCGGGAGTGAAATCCTGGATGTGGAGCCGGCTGATGCCGGTGTGATTGCCGAGCGCGACCGAATAGACCTCCACCCGATCGTGCACGCCGTTCTGGATAAGATTATCTCTCAGCAAGTGCAGGTTGGCGTACTCCGGCTCGAACGCGATGATCCGCGCAGCAGGATGCCGCAGCGCCGCATAGATAGTATAGAGGCCGATGTTGGCCCCGATGTCGAAGAAGGTATCGCCATCGCGGATCCACCGGTCAATCCAGTCCAGCGTCTCAGGCTCCTTGGTGTTGTACGTGGACCACCGGTAGTGCGTGATCCAATTATCGCACTGCAGCGTAAACCGCAGCCCGCGGGCATGGACCGTGCGCCGGGGCGCGGCCCGCCACAGCAATTTTCTCGGAAGCAGCCGCACGCTCGCCAGATGAGGCCTCATGTCGCAATCGCCGGCTCCGGGATGGCCTGATGCAGCTTCGCGCCATCCGCCAGGAATTGGCGGACCGTTTCCTTGCTATACGGATGCACCAGCATGCCCTCCAGCAGCTGCGGCACGGCCGTGACGATGTCGGCCCCAGCCTCGAACCACTCAATGATGTTGAGCACTTCCCTGGTTGAGCCCACGATGATCTTGGCAGGACTCTCGAAGGCATCCAGCAATTGCCGCAGGCGGCGCACTTCCGATCGCGAGTCGTAGCCCATGTTGTTGACCCGCCCGCCGAAGAGCGAGACATACGTCGCCCCGGCTTGCGCGGCCAGCAGGCACTGCTGCGCGCTCATCATCGCCGTGACATTCACTCGGATATCTTCCTCGGTCTCCAGCCGATGCACGAGTTTCAGGTTCTCGGTGCCGCCGTCAGGGCCGTGGATCGTGACTTTCACGTTGACGTTCTCCGCCCAGGATCTGAAACGGAGCGCTTGCGCGAGCATCTCATCCGGATCGTTCGTGGTCACCTCGACCGACAGCGGCAAGGGATCAATCAGCGCCGCGAGCTGCTTGCACCGCCGCTCAATGGCTGGCCAGCCGCCGGTCAACCCCTCCTTGCAGAGGATCGTCGGGTTGGTCGTGACTCCGCGGATGATGCCAAGCTCATGGTAGGTGCGGACTTCCTCCAGCTTGCCCGTGTCCAAGAAAATTCCGGTCAGCGTTCTCATGCCCTGACTCCTTTCGCTAATCGAGTTGAAACTCCTTCTGCCATGAGGCATCCTCCGCCACCGGCTTCTGCTGAGATTTTTCGATCAGAAAGCTCTCCAGGACCAGCGCATCCATCTGTGTGCGCATGAAACAGCGATAGGCGTCCTGCGGCGTGCACACCATCGGCTCGCCGCGGACGTTAAACGAGGTGTTGATGACGACGGGACAGCCGGTGAGCCAATCGAACGCCTGGATAATATCATAGAACAGCGGGTTCGCCTCCCGGCGGATCGTCTGGATGCGCGCCGAATAATCGACGTGGGTCACGGCCGGAATCTCAGAGCGGACCACGTTGAGCTTCTTCATTCCCCACAGCGATTGTTCCGCATCCGCCATCGGCCGGCGGCGTTTCTCGGAGACATCCGCCACCAGGAGCATGTAGGGGCTCTCGCCATCCAGATCAAACCAGTCGCTCACCCGCTCCCGCAGCACCGTCGGGGCGAAGGGCCTGAATGACTCCCGGAACTTGATCTTCAGGTTCATCAGCGATTGCATCTGCGGCGAGCGCGGATCCCCGAGGATCGAGCGGGCTCCAAGCGCTCTGGGCCCGAATTCCATCCGGGATTGAAACAAGCCGACCACCTTGCCCTCGGCGATCAACCCTGCGACGCGGCGGGGCAGCTCATCGCGATCCACCCGGGTCGCGGCCACATCTTCCTGGCTCAACCAGGCGCTGATCACTTCATCAGAAAATGCCGGCCCTAAGAGACTGCCGCGCATATCATCGGCGAACGCTTGACCGATGCGAGCGCGCCGTGGCTGTCCCAGGGATCGATGCCACAACGCCAAAGCCACGCCGAGAGCCCCGCCGGCATCGCCGGCCGCAGGCTGCACCCAGATCTGCTCAAACGGCCCTTCGCGCAAGATCCGGCCGTTGCCGACACAGTTGAGCGCAACACCGCCAGCCAAACACAGCGATGACAATCCGGTTTCCCGGTGCACGTGCCGGGCCATCTTCAGCATGATCTCTTCGGTCACTTCTTGAATCGACCTGGCCAGATCCATCTCACGCTGCGTGATCGGGCTTTCCGGCTCGCGCGGCGGCCCGCCGAAGAGCCGCTCGAAGTTCCGGTTGGTCATGGTCAAGCCGGTGCAATAATTAAAGTAGTCCATGTTGAGGGTCAGACTGCCGTCGTCATGAATCTGCACCAGATGATCCCGGATCCGCGAGGCGTACCTCGGCTCGCCGTAGGGGGCCAGCCCCATCACCTTATACTCCCCGGAGTTCACCTTAAAGCCGGTGAAATAGGTGAACGCCGAGTACAGCATCCCCAACGAATGCGGAAAGCGCATTTCGCCAAGCAGGGTGATGTCCTTCCCCTTGCCGTAGCCGTACGATGACGTGGCCCATTCCCCGACCGCATCCATGGTCAGAATCGCCGCCTCATCAAACGGCGAGGGGTAAAACGCCGAGGCCGCATGGGACTCATGGTGGTCTCCGAAGAGGATCTTCCCCGAATACCCCAGCTCCCTGCCGATGAGGTCGGGAAGCCACAGCTTCTCGCTCAACCACACCGGCATCGACGTCAGAAACGATCGCCACCCGCGTGGGGCGTACGCCAGATACGTTTCTAAGAGCCGATCGAACTTCACCAGCGGCTTCTCATAGAAGCCGACGAGGTCAAGATCGTTCATCGTGATCCCAGCCTGCGTCAAACAGAACTCCACGGCGCGCGAAGGAAAGCGCGCGTCATGCTTCTTGCGCGTGAAGCGCTCCTCCTGGGCCGCGGCCACAATATCCCCATCGCTCAGCAGGCACGCCGCCGAGTCATGGTAATACGCTGAAATCCCCAGGATCCGTGTTGGCATCAAAACAGCGTGTAGATAAAGGGGGCCACCGCGCTGCTTTGCGAAAAGACCAGCAGCGCGCCGAAGAGGACCAGCACCACCACAATCGGAATCAGCCAGAACTTTTTTTCTTGCCAGAGGAACTGCCAAAATTCCCGAAGGACGCGTCCTTTGCTCATCATGCCCCTCTCAATCAAGCCGCTGCAATAACGGATCGACTAGGGCTTCGGCGATCCGCTGGTTGCCCTGCACCGTCAGGTGGATGCCGTCAAAACAGAGCGCTGGATCCCGAAGATCCGCCGTCTGCCCCACGTTGACATACTGAATGCGCGGATCATCCTTCCATCGCTCCTGAAGCCGGCGCGTCATCACCTGTTGCTGCTGGATATGGCGCGGAGACAGATACGGCTGCGTGACGACCATCACGGTCTTGCCATCATCGAGTGCCACGCTCACCGCCCGCTCCAGCGACCAACAGTAGAAGGCCCACAGATCTCCGCAGCCCTCCGCGGCGAGCTGCACCTGCTGGGCATTCACCGCCCCCAGCGCGCGCGACAGGTCGCCGTGCACGACCAGATCCTCTTCAGGAAACTCGAGCAGCGCTTTCTTGACGGCGGCCACCGCCTGCGCACCCTCGGAGGATTGCACCTGCGTATAATTCGGGCGGAAGGTCGGGCGCTTGCCCTGCTCGGCGAGATACGCGGCCTCCAAGTTGCCTCCGTAGCGAAGGGCCATCAGCTTTTCTTTGACGACGAGCGGCAGGATCGGGTAATAGCCGGTGAGCCGGAAGAGCGGCGACTCCCGCCGAATATTTCGGATGTTCGGCGCACCCAGATCGTTGTAGCCGGTGTAGAAGAGCGCCACATCGTAGTCCAGCGACGCGTAATCGCGCAGGGTGTCGGTAAATGAGTAGGCGCCGACATGCAATGCTCCCAAGTTGACGATGCTCACCGGCCCTTGGTGGCGCGCTCGCCGCTGCGCATTCACAGACCGCTCCAGCGCCGCAGGCCAGGCCTCGGCGCCCGAGACCCCGAAGCAAAAGGCCGTGCTGCCTCCGAGGACGGCGACGCGCTGCTCCCCGGGGAGTTTTCGATGGACGACCGGGCCGCGATAGCCCCGCCAGTTCATTCCGGCGACCTTTTCGAACCGTTTGTGGTACCACAGATCAAGCCCGAGGAGCGCGCCGACGATCAGGACCGTGGAGATCATCACCGTCGCAACCGCAAACTTCAGAAAGCGCGTCTTCGTCATCATGGGCGATCAATACAGGCGTTCATAATGCTTCGGGCTCCGATGGCCTTCGGGATACGGCACCCACCCGCTGGACCGCCGCGGAGAACGCACACACAGCGGGTCCCACCGAACAAAGCGCAGGAGAATCCCCAGCGGTGTCAGGATGATATAAAACATCACCGACAGCAGCACGCGCGCGTTGAACCATCCCAACGCGTGAGCCATCGTCCACCACCATGCGCTCGGCCAACGCAAGAGCATCGGCCGCAGCCATGCGGCGGCGATCAACACGATCGCGAGGACGCTAAAGACACTCGCGGCGAGTGGCCGCGCGCGCCACACCTGAAACCCGGCAAGCAGCGCGCACACGATCCCCACGGAATAGCCAAAGGAGCGTTCTTGATTCGGTCGACGCGTCATTGCGGAGCTTTCAGCAACAGGACAATGTCCTGGCAGCCTTCTGGGTAGGCTTCAATGGCCCCCTCGACATGATCGAGCAGTGTGAGCCCGCTCACCTTTGGCCAGTGCGCCGCCACGTACGCTGGGCTGATAATCGCCAGCCCGTAGGCTGGCTGTGTGGGATCATCCATGGTATAGGTATAGCCTGTGCCTGAGCGGATCAACGCATCGACCGGCTGCGGTAATGCGTACTTCACCAGCGATTCCGGGCTGAAACGCGATGCCCGCCGGAGAAACTCATGCGAGTGAATCGTATGCAGCATCACCCCGCCGGGGCGCAGCACGCGGGCGAGCTCCTTCAACCAGGCGCGATGATGCGCTTCCGGCAGATGCGTGAAGACGCTGTAGGAATACATCAAGTCAAACGATCCATCCGCGAACGCCAGCGGCGGCAGCGCGCCATTGGTCACAAAGCGTCCCTGAGGAAACTTCCGTCGGCAGACGGCGACCGCCTTGTTCAGCACATCGCACCCGGCAATGGAAGCACCCGGAACGAAATCCGCCACCGGCTTCAGCAGCCGCCCATGGCCGCAGCCGAACTCCAGAATGGTCGTGCAGTCCTTGAGGGACCGGCGATGGCGGTTGAGGACTGCCTCGAACCGCTGCAGCTGATTCAGCGCCGCCCGCTGCTGTAATTGGGCCTTGGAGAGTCCGCGCCGGCGCGGGATGAGAGCCGCAAGCTTCATCAGACCTTCACGGCCTCCTGGTCCGAGGCCAGACGCTCCCACGTGTTGCTGTGGGCCATCAGGCGAGGATCGCACACGATCCCATGCCACACCACCGCCTGAAACGCTTCGGTGTGCGGCGTAATCGACTGGGGATTCACCGTCGGAATGACGAGCACGATATCGCCGCGCTGCTTGGTGTAGCCGCCGTCTCGCCCGACAATGCCCAGCACATCCATGCCGCGGGCTTTGGCTTCATCGATGGCCGCCACCAGATTCGCACTGATGTTGCGCTTGCGATCGCCACCGCCCACGGAGAACACCAAGAGCACATCGCGCGCTCCAGCGCGGCTGCCCCGCAGCCAGCCGGCAAACACCGTGTCCCATCCCTCATCGTTGGCGCGCGCGGTTAATTCAGACACATTGTCCACCGGCGAATACGCTTCGATGCCGGCCAGCTTCCTGAAATCATTGACCGCATGGCTGCAGTTGCCAGCCCCCCCGCCGACCCCGCAGAGAAACAACCGACCGCCCTCATCGCGAAGCTTGACCAGGCGCTGCACCATGCGGTCGACCACTTCCACGTCGAGCGCGCGCGCAACGTGTGAGGCCTCTTCAAAATATCGAGTTAAAAACGTCTCTGGGATCATCAACCCTCCGAATGTTTCCGGCCAACCAGACGGGCAAAGGAGCTCAGCGCCTGCTGCTGCAAAAATGTTTGAAACGCGCGCTGCGTCTCGTGATCCGCCGTGACCAGCTGCCGCTCGAAGACCGATAGCGGTAAGGACGCCTCGTGCTGCAGATGGGCCTGGATGATCTCCACATCAAGCATGCCGGGCGTGCTCACCTCTTGCAGCGCAAACCCCGAGCGCTCCAGCAGCAAGGAGAGCCCTCGCAGGCTAAAGCAGTTGGCGCGATCCGGAGGATAGAGGTAGGCGCTGCGGCACCCCAAGACCGCCAGGTCAAATCCGGAGGCGACCAGCGCTGTCACAAACAGCAATCCGCCATCCACCAAGCGGCCAGCCACCGCGCGCAGCAAGGCCGCGGGATCATCCACCCGATCGAGCGACTCGCAGAGCATCGCCGCCTCGACCTGATCCGCCGAGGGACGAGGCGTGCGCTCATGGGCGAGCGCCATTTCATCCTCAACGAGCAGGTCTGAAAATCGGCCGCTGGCCTGTAACAGCGCGCTGATCGCGCTCGGCGGTGTCGTGACTTCCAGGACCCGTGGCCGGTCCAGGCCGTGCAGCCGCATCGTCTCGAGCATCCACTCGACCTTGGGCGCGTGGACATGATCGGCGCGCGATTGCGCGAGCCCGGGATAAAAACCGCGGGATGACACGCGGTGCCGGCTCACCTCGCGCAACAGCTCGGCCCATCGCGCGGAATCCGCAGGGAGTCGTGACAGCAACAGGCTGCCGGAGTCAGGACACCGCGAGTACGGCAGCCCCTCGATCGCTTCCCACGGCTCAAGCCGTGCGTTGCTGACTGGCGAGCGCGCTCGCACCGTGGTCGGCCCTGCGGCCAACGCTCGGCGCGTGGCCTCAAGGCAAAACGCTCGATACTGGAAAACCTCCTCAAGCGGCTTGACGGATGAGAGCGGCACGGTGGTGCTCGTTTGAATCAGTCGCATGAGACGTGTCCTTTCGCGCGTTGCCCTTCGGCAAGCGCATACGCGTCGCGCACGACTTGCATGGCGCGCCGCGCATCCTCCAGCGTGCCGTGGGTCGCCGGGCGACGCTGAATGGCCGCATCAAGAAATTCATTCACTTCTTTTTCCCATGACTCATCGCGGTCGAAATAAATAATTTCCTCGCGCGGATTGCCCAGCGCCATCGCCTCATCCTCGAACTGCCGTTTGCCGATCACCAACTGCTCCCGGCCGTAGCTTCCGGTCTGCGACAGCAACCCGCTGGCCACGAGATAGCCATCGCGGCACCCGATTTCGATGCGGAACGTATGCTTCCACAGCGTCGCCGAGGAATGCAGGAATGCCGGAATCCCCTGGGCTGAGCGCATCAGCACGAACGCATTATCCTCGCCGCCCACACCCCAAAACGCGTTGGCCAGGACCGCATCGACCACGGTCAGCGGACCATCGAGGAACAGATGAAACACATCCAGCATGTGGATGCCTTGATCCAGCAGAATGCCGCCGCCGGCAAGCTCAAGATTGCTGCGCCAGTTCTCGCGGAAGCGAAGCCCTCCGGACTTGCCGTAGGTGCCTTTGACATAGAGAATCTCGCCCAACCCCCCTGGCCCCACGAGCGCCTTGGCCGCTTGCACCGAAGGATGCAGCCGGTGGTTGAAGCCAAAGACCAGTGTGTGATCCGGAATGCGGGCCGCAGCCTCGGCGATCCGTGAAAAATCATCCCAGTGGCGGCCGGGAGGCTTTTCGCAGAACACTCGCCCGCACCGTCGGAGACTCTCGATACACAGATCCGCCGTCGCATGATTGGGCGTGCAGATAAACGCCGCATCGCATGTCTCCCACGGAATCGGCGCACCCTCAGGCAGGGCCACCACGCCCAGCCCTGACACCGATGCAGCGTTCAGCGCTGGATCGACGACGACGATCGAGCGCACCTTCGGATGGCGGCGCAAGACCTCATAGCGGATTTTCCCCATGTAGCCATAGCCGAAAATGATGCACCGCATCACGTCCTTGCTCCGCGGAAGGCGTCAATGAACCGATCAATCGCCGCCTCATCCACCGGTATCACGTACTGATCGACATAGGCGGCGGCCGATAGCCATTCGGCGGCCGCTGACGGCACGGCACCGGTGGCATACGCCGCGAGCCGATCATGCGCCTGGGTGGCCGCCTCGACCCCCTCACGCCACGCGCTGAGCTCAAACAATGGATCCACATCAGGGGCTGCCGCGTCATGCACGTAGATCGGCTTCACACCGTGCAGCACCGCATATAAGACCGTCGAGGATCCTCGGTACAGCACGACGGAAGCCCGGCTGAAATCTTCTTCGATCGTCTTGCGCGTTGAAATCTCGATATTGGTCATCTGTGCTGGATCGCGCTGAAGATGCGGCCGGACTTGAGAAAACGGCAGCACTGGGTGCGAGCGGAAAATGAACCTGTGGTCTGGCATGATCGCTGCGACGTTCATGGCGAAACGAAAGAGCAGGCGCGCCTCGCTCTGGAACCCCTCAGGCAAGACGAGGACCGTCCGAAGATCCGGCCGCGGGCCGCGAGCCGAACCGCGGGAAGCTGGCCGCCGGCATGTGCCAAACGTGATGAGGCGATTGCCGTGCGGCTGATGTCCTGGGGCGATCATTCGCCGAGTGGTTTCTCCAAGGCACAGGACGATGTCGGGTGCTGCAATTTCTTTCCCAATCGACTGGGGGCGGCGGACAGCCAAGGAATGCGGCATGATGACGGTGTGCTGATAGCCGACGAGGCGGCATGAGGGATTCGCGGCTCTGGCTCCATGCCACGCCGGTTGTTCCCAGGGTTGTCCTTCGTACAACGTGACAAACGCGCCGGCGTTCCATCGTTTCACGGCCGCCCGCGCGATGTGATATTGCAGCAGATTACGCATGGTAATTGGTGTCAAAGCATTCACGCAGGCCGTCGCAGCCACGGCGGCCAACGACGAAGAGGCGGCTCGTTGTGCCACGCGGCGCAACGACAACGCTCCCCAAAGCTGCCGGCACAGGGTGATCATCGGCGCCCACCAGGGCAGCAACAGCCATTCGGGCACGTAGCGAACCGCGCCCTCCCGCAAGAATGCTGTGAGGAAGGCGAGGTCGCATCGCTCTCGGGTGTCGCCGCACAACACGACCGTGGAGATCCCTTTCGCCTGCAGCTGATGCGGTACGGTGCCGTAATAAAAGTCACGCGCGGCATCAAACGACTGCGGACCAAAACACCAGGTCTTCATCACCACGGTGGCTGGCTGCTGCGACAGGCGGCGCAACATGCCTCGGCCATGCCAGGAAATCCACACGAGATTGGCTGTTTCTTGTGCCGCGTAGACGGCCAATTTCAGGGCGTGGGTGATGATCCGCGGCCATGAGGGAATCGGCCAAGGCGCGTCTTCTTGTGGCCGATCCGCCAGCTCCACCTGATCCGCAGGCAGCGAATGCCGCGGGTGCAGCGTGGACGTGCCCAAGACCGCAAACCGCGGGCACGCTCGACGAACTTCATAGAGTCGCTCGGCTAACGCGCGGTACCGCGTGGACCAGTCGGTCTGAGCCGAGGCGGTCTGCTGCTGGCGCTGCTGCAAGAGCCAATCAACCGCGTCGCCAAGTGTTGGGGCTTCATAATCTGCCGTGGTCCCATTGGCCGGCTCAGCCGGATGACCGCTCTTGACAAGGATCGCCCGGCTGCCGGCCCCGCGGCCGGTTTGGACATCCTGCCATCGATCGCCGATCACATACGACTCAGTCAGTGAGAGCCCCAGCTCATCCGCCGCCTTGGTCAGCATGTGCGTTCCAGGTTTTCGGCACGCACAGCCGTCATCCGGATGATGCGGGCAGACATAAATCGCATCGATCCGCGCGCCGACGCGAGCCAGCTCCTGCTGCATCTTTTCATGGATCGAGGACAACGTCTCCATCGTGAGCCATCCTCGGCCGACCGCGGACTGATTCGTCATCACCACCACCGGCACGTTCGCGTCATTCAGTTTGCGGATCGCCTCGCCCACCCCAGGCAGCAGATCAAACTCCTCAGGCGATCGGCAGTACTCGCGGTATCGCGCGATGGTGCCATCGCGATCCAAAAAAACCGCCCCGCGCCGCTGCTGCGTCATCTCGCCTGCAAGGCGATATCAGATATCAAACCGCGGTTTGATATCTGATATCGAATTGAGCCGGCCGCGTTAACAGAGGTCACCATCTCGTGGCCCCATTGCAAGGCATAGCGCTGCGCGGCATCAGCCATGACCGTCTCGCGGCTGGCTCCGGCGGCAAATCCTTCGAGCAGCCACTGAAGATACGTGCTCAGCCGCTCGGCCGCCCGGCCGTCTCGAAACGGATCCAGCTCATCAAGCATCGAAGACCAGTCGCCAAATCCCGGCACACCACCCGGCTGATGCCAGTGCTCACGGCACCGCTTCCACAAGGACTCCCAGTCATGAAACACCACCTGCCCCACGCCTAATCGATACAAGGGGCTTGCCGCCCACCCCTCGTGATCAAGCAACAGCGTGGGCACGCCGGCTAAGGCAGACTCCACCCCGGCGGTGGCGGCATAGAGGTGGCCGTGGATCATCACATCGGCGGCCAGTGCCGCGGCGGCCGGCGGAACCGAGCCGTGAAGAATCCCTCCTTCGAGCACGATGCAGCGACCCGTGGCCTCGGCGCGCGCTAAGAGCTGGGCGATGGCCCCAAGCCGCGGCCGCAGCTTCACCGGCCGCTTCGGCTTGACCACCAATCCAAGCCACGGCTCATTCAGCACGCGCTCAAGCAGAAAGGCATAGTCGCGCTGGGCCTGCGGATGCCCAGGAGCCCACCGCGCGTCATCTTTCGTCGATTCATCGGCGAAGGCGAGGATCTGCCGCGCCCCGCGCTGTTGCAGCGACTGCCGGATCTTCATCGCCTCTCCGCGCCACAGGGAAACGCGATGATCGCCGACGTAGCCGGTCGTGACATGGTAGGCGATCGTCGAGCCGGAGCGCTGCTCCACCTCCGCACCCATCGTGGAGAAACCGAACATGATATCAGCATTCACCGTCGTCTCTGCCGAGGCAAGACCTTCATACGCCCGCTGATAGACCGCGAGGATGCCGCCAAGATCCCGCAGCGCATCCGCGATCGCCGCATGGACCCCGTCATATTTGTACCAGGTCAGGTAGATCTTCACGCGGTGTGCTGCGCACAGTTCGCGCCACGACGCCCGCAGCGCGTGATAGGACTCGGCTTGCTCCGCCAGCCATGCTGACTCGCAGCTGCGCCCCCGAGGCTGTTTCACGCTCACACGCCGTCTTGGACTCCACACGCGCGCCTTGGGGAGTGTGGCCGCGCGCGGATTGAGCACCACCGCCTCAATGCCCTCCTCGGCCAACTCAGCCGCCTTCTTCATATCAAGCGGATCCTGCGGAAACTCAAAGAACAGGACCGTGTCGCTGCCGCGGATCGCGGACTGCTGCAGGAAAAACAGATCCGAGTAGCGCCCCGGATGCTTCAGGTTCAACTGGCCATAGAAGGTTAGCCCGATCCGCGGCCGAGCTGTTGGGGCGACTCGGCCGGCAGTCACCGCCTGTGTTGGCCGCGGTCGAGGAATGCGATCGATGAGCCGGCGCGCCAGGCGGCGCAGCCGCCGATTGAGATCCCAGCCGGCGGTAACCGGAATGACGCGAAGCCCGTGCCGATTGGCATAGCGCTCAATCGCGCCATGCCACGGCTGCCGCTCCATCACCACGACCGGTGTCTCGTGAGATTGCCCATCGCTGGAAATATGCCGCGCGCAGATCTGAGTGGTGAGCATCCTTCGCCAGAGGGTTCCCCGCTCGGCCCGATCAATGGCCGCCAACCCCTTGGCCAGGTAGGGCAGCAAGCGATCCGTCCCTTGAGCGCGCTGTTGGCACGCAATGAAATCCGGCTCGCGCATCGCATCGGCTTGCACCTCGGCCAAATCTCGATAGGCCAGCCGCACGCGGATCGACAGCCCGGCGTCATCGCGAATCTCCATGAGGCGGAATTGAAGCCGCTCCGGCGTGATACCGATCAGGCGCCCAGTGACGCGAGCCGCCTGCAGTGCGAGCCGCGATCCTTCAATCACGTAGCAGCGCACCGGCCTGCGCTGTCCTCGCAGCCGCGCCATGAGCAGCCGAGGCAGCATGGCAACACCCCATGTTCGAAACGTCAAATGTTCAACGAAATATGTCATGAGGCTAACAAGGTGTCTCTGACGGTGGCCACGCACTCAGCGAGCGTCTCGCCGCCCAAGCCCACCCCGGATGGCAGGCTCACCGCCCGCGCGTATAACCGAGGCGCGTATTCGATCGCCACCCGCTGGCACCGCCGGTAGGGCCGCAAGGCGTGCAGCGGATGCCACAACGGCCGGGCCTCGATCCCGGCGGCGCGCAGCGCTCGGATGACCGCCTGGCGCCGCGCAATCGTGGTCCCGGGTGCGAGCAGCACGGTGTAGAGCCAATAGGTCGGCTCCGTGTGCGGCGGTGCCGGCATCAAGGTCAGGCCATGGATCGTCCCCAGCGCCTCGGCATACACCGCGGCGATGGCGCGCTTTTTCGCGATGAACCCATCCAGCTGCTCCAGTTGCGCCAGCCCAAGCGCCGCCTGGATATTCGGCAGCCGGTAATTGTATCCGATGTGGTGATGCACATACTCCAGCGCATCATCTTTGGCCTGCGTGGTCAGATACCGAGCAGCGGCCGCATGGCGCCGACTGCGTGTGAGGACCATGCCGCCGCCTCCGGCAGTGATGATTTTGTTGCCGTTGAAACTTAACACTCCGGCATCGCCAAACGTGCCGACATGGGTTCCGCGATACCGCACGCCCATCGCTTCGGCCGCATCTTCGACGACCTGCAGGTGATACTCGCGTGCGAGCGCCATCAGCCGATCCATCTCGCAGGCTAGTCCCAGGATGTGCACCGGCACGATAGCGCGCACGCGCCGGCCGGTACGCTGGTTGTAGCACGCCTTCCGACGGCGCTGGCATGCCGTGCGCAAAAACCGCTCCGCCTTCTCCACATCCATCTGCCACGTGTCGGCCTCGGCATCAATGAACACCGGGTGGGCCTGGCAATACCGGATCGCATTCGCCGGCGCAATAAACGTCACATCGGAAACCAGCACTTCATCCTCCGGCTCAACGCCGACCATGCGCAGAGCCACATGCAACCCCGCGGTCCCGTTGACGACGGCCACCGCCTCAGGGCTTCCTACATACGCCGCCACCTCGCGCTCAAACCGCTCCACAAACGGGCCGGCCGAGGAGACCCACCCGCTGTCCAGGCAGGTCTTGAGATACTCCCATTCCCGCCCCTGGAAGAGCGGCGCGCTCAACGGCACCGATGCCTGGGATGCCTGGCGGTTAGATGGCGTAGAGGCCTGCGCGGTATCCATCAAGGTGTTCTCGCATCCATGCCATGGTGATTCGCAACCCCTCCTCAAGCGTGATCGACGGCTCCCAGCCGAGTACTTCGCGGGCCAACGCATTCTTGGCCAGCAACCGGTCGACCTCGCTCTGCGGCGGACGAAGACGGGACTCGTCTTCCTCGATCCGGATCGGCCGATCGGCCAGACCGGCAATCACTGCCGCCAGATCCCCGATGCTGATTTCCCGGCCGGAGCCGAGATTGATCGTGCGCCCGATGGCCGCAGGAGCCTCCGCCGCCCGCAGATACCCCTCGACTGTGTTGTCGACATAATTCAGATCTCGCGTGGGGTGCAGATGGCCTAAGCGAATCACGCCATCCGTCAGGCATTGCGTCATGATCGTCGGGATGACCGCCCGAGCGGATTGCCGAGGCCCGAAGGTGTTGAAGGGCCGCACGATGACGACCGGTAATCCAAACGCATGAGCGAACGATTCCGCCAAGGCATCCGCCCCGATTTTGCTGGCCGCATAGGGAGACTGGGCGTGCAGCGGATGGGCTTCATCAATCGGCACGTACCGCGCCGTCCCATACACTTCGCTCGTGGACGTATGGACGACGCGTTCGATGCCATGCGTGCGCGCCGCTTGCAGCACATGCAGCGTGCCCTCGACATTGGTATGGATGTAGGAGCTCGGCGCGTGGTACGAATACGGAATGCCGATCAGCGCGGCCAGGTGAAACGCGATATCGATGCCCTGCATGGCCTGCTGCACACTCTCGGCATCCCGCACGTCTCCGGCGACGATCTCGATCTGTTCCTTCATCGGCGAACGGTCCAGCCAGCCCCAGGAGCCGTCGCTGCGGTAATGCACCAGGGCGCGCGTCTTGGCCCCAGCGGCCGTCAGCTTCTCGGCCAGATGGCTGCCGATAAACCCTCCGGCTCCGGTCACCAAGACCCGTTTGCCATGCCAGCTCATTCGGCAGCCTCCTTTGCCAGATTCAGCGTTTTGGCATGCTCCTGCGCCAACTGATAATCCGCATGCTGGCCGATGTCCAGCCAATATTCCCGGATCGGAAAACTGGCCACCGGCCGCTGGTGGTCCAGCAGCCGCTGGATCAGATCCGTCATGTCAAACCGCTCGCCATTCGGAATGAAGCGATAGACCGACGGTTCCAGCAGATAAATCCCGGCATTGACGAACAGGCGGCTGACCGGCTTCTCGGTCAGCCGGCGGACCATGGCCCCTTCGCACTCCACCACGCCATACGGCACTTCAACATCGTAATGGCGGACGGCCACGGTCAAATCCGCTTGGTGCTCGCGGTGATACGCCAACATCGCCCGGAAATCGACTTGCGTGAGAATGTCGCCGTTGATCACCAGGGTGGTTTCGTCAGGCACCTCCACCAGCCCCAACGCTCCGGCGGTGCCCAACGGCCGGTCCTCGGCCACATACGACAGGCGCACCCCGAAGGCCTGCCCATCGCCGAAATGCTCCTCGATCTTTTCCGGTTTATGATGGGTGGACACTTTGACGCGCGTGATACCCGCCGCGCGCAATTGCTGGATGACGATTTCCATCAGCGGCCGGTCGCCCACCGGCAGCATCGGCTTCGGCAGATCCTCAGTCAGCGGCGTCAACCGGCTGCCCTGCCCTCCGGCCATGACGATGGCGTGAAGCGCCAGCGGCTGGTGCTGGAGAAACTGCTCCATCGTCGCGAGCCCGGCCACCCGCTGGCGGGCATCGAGCAGCGGCAGGTGCAAAATCCGGTGCTGGGTGAGGAGCTCCAGGTAGGTCGCTGGATCTTGCCCGATGGGCGCGGTAATCGGCCGGGCATACGGCGTCCTGGATTTTGTCTCCAACAGCGCTGTCACCGGCTCGCGAAGGTCAATCCGGCTCAGGATCGCCCGACGCACATCACCGTCGGTGATCGTGCCCACCAGCTGCTCATGCTCATCCACCACCAGGACAATCCCCCGGCGATTGCGGTCCATCTGCGCGATCGCCTCGCCGAAGGCGCGATGGCGGTCGACGCATAGCGCGCTCACATCGTGGTCCATGCGCTCTCCTCCCTCAAGCCACCTGGTGCCGAAGCTTCCACTGCCCGCCCTCCTGTTTCCACAAATGGGGCGAGCGGAACTGATCGCACAACTCCATGAATCGCTCAGGCTTCATGCCAAGATACTCCATGACCTCGCGGAAATATTTCTCAGGAAACTCCCCGTCGAAACGGCGCACGAGTCCCACCCCTTCCTCGCGGGTCAAATGCTTGTTGCGAATCTCCTGTGAGGCATCGTACGTGGCACGCCCGATGCCGAACTTGATGTACGTCGTGTAGTAGTGGAAGCCGTCGATTTTATCATCCAAGCTGTTGTACTTGCTATACGTCCCCTCGGTGCGGACGGGGTTGGCTTCAAACCCGGTGTGCTCCACCGCATAGTAGTAGCTCTCCTGCGGCGTCCACTTCAGGTAGTAGCCGAGGTAGCGCACTTCGATGTTCGAGCGCGCCAACGCCGCCGCATCCGCCGGCAGGTACGCCATCAGCTCATTGAGTGCCAGCCCGTGCCGCTCGATCAGCTCATCGACCGACAGCCCTCCGAGGCGGATCTCGCCGAGGTGCTGCATCGCGAAGTACGACTTATCGCGCAGCGACTGGGCGTTATCCGCGATCGGGTTGCCGTACTCGGCCTCGTTCTCGCCGAAAAAAATCAAGGGCACGTTGAAGTGCAGCGCCATCTTTGGGGCGAGGTTCTTTTGCCCGAGGATGAAGGTCTGAAAGGGGTGGAGCAAGTGCTCAATGGCCAAGCGCGTCAAGAGCTGGTGGGCGCGGCCATTCTGTTTGAAGGTCACATTATCGAATCCGCCGACTTCAACCCAGTTGCGGAAATTTTTCCAGCCGATGTCGGTGTAGAGGATCGGCGGCCAGGTCACGGTCAGCGGATGCATGCCGTACTTGTACTTCAGCACATGCGCGGCGTACGCGCTGTCCTTGCCGCCGCTGCCCGGCACGATGCAGTCGTAGCCGCCGTCGCTGCGCCGGTGCTGCTCTAAGAGGGCCAGCAGCTCGGTCTCGCGCGCCGTCCAGTTGATCTGCTCTTTGTGCTCGGCCACTCGGCATGCATCGCACACCCCATCCGCGTCGAAATGCAAGGTGCGATGCTGGTGATCCAGCCCGTGCTTGAACTCCACCGAGGAGGCCGGACGCTGGTTCGACATCACGCAGCGGCGGCAAAACGCCACCTCCCTGGGCAATCCGTATTTGGCTTCGAGCCCTTCGGATAAGGACGCCGTCACCTCAGGCATGTGGAGCCACCTCCTTCATCGTGCGTTGCGCCATCGCGGCGAACTGGCGGTAGATGCGCAGCCCGTCCGGCCCGCTGCGCTCAGGATGGAATTGGCAGGCAAACACGTTGCGCCGCGCAAGACTTGAGCAAAACGTCGCATCACCGTAGCGCGTCGTGGACACCATCACCTCAGGATCGGCTGGACGGGCATAAAACGAATGGACGAAATACGTCCACGCCCCGGGCGGCGTGTCCGCCAAGAGGCTGTTGCGCCATGCTTCCGGGGCCGTTGGCGTAATCCGATTCCATCCCACCTGGGGCACTTTCATGGCCCGCCCGTCATAAGCCCCTGGACTGAGTCGCACCACATCGCCCTCAATGATGCCCAGCCCTTGGTGGCGCCCGAACTCCTCGCTTTCCGTCATCAGCAGTTGCATGCCAAGACAGATTCCCATCAACGGTTTGCCTGACGCTGCGCATTCCTTCAGCAGGCTGACCAGATCCAGCCGTCTTAAGGCCGCCATCGCATCGCCGAAGGCTCCAACACCCGGCAGGATGATCGCATCGGCCGACTGGATCGCCTCGCGCGAGGAGGTGATGATCGCCTGCATGCCGGCATGCTCGCAGGCGTGTTTGACGCTGAAGAGATTGCCCATCTCATAGTCGATGATCGCGACGGTCGGTGCGGGGACGGTGCTCTTTTTCGAGCATCGAAAAAGAGCACCGTCCCCTGGTCGGCACTCGACGTGTTTCGATGCAAGAAATGATTTGATCTCCCCGAGTGTGGCTCCGCGCACCTTGGAAAATCCTCGGCGGCTCTTCAGATACTCGGTGTTGCCTTCCTGGGCCGCCACATGTTCCGCGGTTCGGGGAGCGCCATCGGCATAATGCAGCATCGACGCCAGGCAGACCGCATCCGCGCGCCCGGCCGCGACAACCTCCTCCACATGGGCGAGTTGGCCAGCTCCTCCGCACGCAATCACCGGAATCGGCGCCGATTCTGCGATGGCGCGCGTCAACTCCACATCGAATCCTTTGCCCGTGCCTTCGCGGTCGATCGAGGTCACCAGCAGCTCCCCGGCTCCGAGCTCGGCCGCACGGCGCGCCCACGCCATCGCATCCACCCCGCTGCGCTCCCGTCCATTGTCGGTGTACGCCTCATAGGACCCATCAGGTCTCTTGATCGCCTCGATCGATACGACGATGGTTGAGCTGCCGAAGCGCTGGGCGGCTTCACGGATCAGCTCAGGCCTCTGGATGGCCGCCGTGTTCAGCGACACTTTATCAGCGCCTGCGCGCAAGACCATCCGGATATCGTCAATCGAACGCAGCCCGCCGCCGACGGCCAGCGGGATGAAGATTTCCCGCGAGGTCCGCGAAATCAAATCGAGCAGGCTGTTACGCTGATACAAGCTGGCCACCGCATCCATGAACAACAATTCATCCGCGCCGTGCTCAGCGTAGCAACGCGCGAACGGTTCAGGCCGTCCCAACACCCGCAGCCCCTCCAGGTGAATGCCCTTCACCAGGTTGGGGCCTTTGATGTCAAGACGCGGGATGATCCGCACGCTCATGTATTTTCGCTCACAAACACCGTAAACGGGCACCGGAGCTGCTTGACCTCGTAGGGCGCGAGCCACCGCAGCAGCATTTGCGATGGACCGCGCAGCATCGCGCGGCACCATTCTTGAACGGGCCGCGGAGAATGCTCAAGGAGCTGATGGGCGCCGATCACCCCGGGACAGAGCGCCGCGAGCTGATGCTTCCAGGCCGCCCGCGGGCGCTTTTCCTGCACCATCGAGCAGGTGCCGTCCGTTGACACGCACACGTGGCCGAGCGACGCGCGATCCCAGGAAAATGCCGTGGCATCCGCATCAGGAATCACGATGATCTTCGAAGAAAACGAAAAAATCCCGCGCTCAAAAAATGCGGTTCGGACGTCAAACATCGCCACGCTGTGGCCGATCGTCACCCCGATCTTGAGCCGTCGATGCGTCTTCCACGCTGAGGCGATCGCCTCCAGCGCCTGCGCTGGCATTCCTTCTTCGGGGCGCACATCGCACAGCCGTTGGAATCGCTGGCCGACGGCGTATGCGACTTTCACCGCGGACTGCCCACGCATGGGATCGGCCGCCCCCGCCGGCACGTGCCAGAACGAGTACGGCAAGATGCTCACGCGATTGCCCTGGTACGCAAACACGAATTTCTTTCTCCAGAGATTCCACGGCACATAGCCCCGAACTCCAGGGCGAAGCGTGCCAACCGAGAGATGCGACACGCCAAACCAATACAGCTGCCGCGCCGCGGGAAACAGGATGACCCCATCCGGATTGTAATAATGCTCTTCGTATTTGCCTGGCCCGAGGTCCTGATAGTAGGAGAAATCAGCGCCCTCGGACATCAGATCATAGAAGGATTCCACTTCGCAAAGACCATCAGATTCCCACCCTCCTGCGCCGCTCACAGAGGGCAGCGCTGCCATACGGATCTCGTTTCCGTTCGATCCAATACGTCTTCTGTTCGCGATGCTCATCCGGTTCCTGCCGTCGACAAGCGCTTGAGCTCGCGCGCCGGCACCCCTACAACCACCGTCCCGGCCTCGACCGGCTTGACGACAACCGCCCCGGCACCGACGATCGCCGCTTCACCAATGGAGAGGCCTTGGCGCACCGTAGCCCCTGCGCCCACATGCGCGCCGCGGCCAACACGCACCGCGCTGGCCAGGACCGCCCCGCTGGCAACGTGCGCATGATCCTCGATCACGCACTCATGCTCCACAATCGCGCCGGAGTTGATAATGACATTGCCGCCGATCACCGCACCCGCGTTGACCACCGCCCCTGGGCACAGCAGCGAGCCGGCTCCCACCGTCGCCGATGATGAGCACACGGCAGACGGATGGCGCACCGACAACGGGGTGAGGCCGCGGGAGATCCCAAGCTCAAAGAGCCGCTGCCGCGGTCCGTTGTCACCTACCGCGCCCACTCCGACGATAAACAGCGTTACACCTTCGCGCGCGAGCTGAGCGATCATCTCATCCCCGCCGAGAATCGGCACGTCAAGCACCTCAGTCCCCCATAGCCGCGGACTCGCATCAAGAATCCCCTGCGGCTTCGCGATGCCGCTCGCCAGCAGACAGTCGATCACCACCCGCGCATGCCCCCCGCCGCCAAGAACCAGACAGCATCGCTGATCAGTCGGCATGCGACACCACGGTCGGTTCAGGGTGACTCGCAGAAGCTGCGGGAAGATCCACAAACCGTTTGCGGAGCAGCCGAGCGTCGATCGGCATCTCCTTTAATCGCCGCACAATCATTGCCGCCGCTCCGCCCTGGTCGTACGGGTTTACCAGCCCGCGCAGCCGCTGTCGGAAGGCCGGAGCGGTTGCTTGGCGGATGCCATCAAGAATGTCCTGCCGTGTTTCGCCGACATCAATCACGTTCGCCGCACGGATCCGTCCCTGCTGGCGCGAACCGATGTTGACCACCGGCAGCTCGAAGGACGGCGCCTCGATGAGGCCGCTGGACGAGTTGCCAACCATCGCGCACGCTTGCGCCATCACGCTGACATATCCCTGGCGTCCCAGGTGCTCGATCATCTGATGCTGCGGATGGGCCGAGAGAAACGCCTCAATCGCGCGCCGGATGAGCCGGCCGTGCGTATCCGCATTCGGCGCCGTGAAGACGACGGTGCCGGTCCACTCGGCCAGTGCCTCCAGCAGCTGCGCGATGTGCCACTCGGTCCGCTCGAATTCCAGCGTCACCGGATGACACGTGACTAAGAGGATGGGCTCGCGCAGTCGCAACCCAAATTGCACGTGCAGCTCTTCCCGGTTCAACCGCGGGATGTCTGTGATGTGATCCAAGCTGGGCGCGCCGCAGCGTGTGACGCGCCACGGCTCCTCGCCAAGCTGCATGACGCGCTTGGCGTAGGCGTCGGTGGCCACAAAATGGACGTGGCTGAGTTTCGTCATGGCATGCCGCAACGCATCATCGATCGCACCCTCGGTGAGCTCGCCTCCGTGCAGATGCGCGACTGGAATGGTCATGGGCAGCGCCGCGAGTGCCGCCGCGCACATCTCCACCCGGTCGCCGAGAATGAGCAGCACATCAGGCCGTGTGGCGGCAAAGGAGCGCGCGAATCCCGAGACCCCTCGGCCGATCGAGTCGGCGATGCCCTCCGGCGTATCGGCATGGCGCAGCATCTCCACCCGGTCGCCGATTGGCACCCCATCGCGCTCGATGTCGTTGATGGTCGCTCCGAATTCCGCCGAGAGATGCGCGCCGGAGACGATCAGATGCAATCGCAAGGACGGTTCGCGCTGTATCGCTTTCAGGATGGGCGTGACCATGCCGTAATCTGACCGGCCGACCGTCACCACCCCGATCATCCGTGGTGTCATGTCAGCATCTCCAGGGTAAAGAGCGCATCCGCCGGAATATCTTCCGCGGCGATTTTTCCCACGATGCGCGAAAGCTCGGTGGGTGCTAGGCCGGTCCCCGGCCGCTTGATCGCCACGGCATCAGCCGTCACCACACTGCCCCGAGCAATCGGCCGCGCCGCCACCAGGCTCTTGCGCGCCACCGCCGCCGTGTTCGCTTCGCTCGCCGCCGGCTCTTTGCGCCCGTGGCCAAGTGAGGCTTCCACCGTTCGGATGCCTCGCACCAACGAGGCGAACTCATGCGGCTCAAGCGACGCGCGGTGGTCAGGCCCGGGCAGCGTGCGGTCCAGTGTGACGTGCTTTTCAATGACGCACGCACCCAGGGCGACCGCCGCCAACGCCACTTCGATGCCGAGCGTATGATCTGAATACCCCACCGGCACGCCGAACACATCGCCCATCGTCTGCATGGCCCTGAGATTCGCATCGGCCGCATCGGCCGGATAGCTGCTCACCGCATGCAGCAGAATCAGCGGCGGATTCCCTGCCTGCCGGATGGCCTCCACCGCGCTGCGGACCTCGGCGAGGGTGGCCATCCCGGTTGACACCAGTATCGGCCTGCCCTTCCTCGCCACGTGCGCAAGCAACGGCAGGTTGGTCAGCTCTCCGGATGGCAACTTAAATGCCGCTACACCGAGCTCGGCCAAGAAATCCGCACTCGCCTCATCGAATGGCGTGCACAGATACATGATCCCTCGCTGCCGGCAGTAGGCGAAGAGGTCCTGATGATCGCGCGCGGATAATTCCAGGCGCGTAAGCATCGCCAGCTGCGACTCGCCTGCGCCGGTGGTGCGCGCCTGGTACGCCGCCTTCGGCGCAGAGGCGGCCACGAGCCGCTGGGCGGAAAAAGCCTGAAACTTCACGGCATCAGCGCCGACATCCACCGCCGCATCCACCAACCGGCGCGCCGTCTCGATGCTGCCGTTGTGATTGACCCCGGCCTCGGCGATGATCACACACCGGTGTCCCAAACCCACGCGATGCCCAGCGATGTCGACGTTCATCACCACGCGGTCCATCCTCCATCCACCATCAGATTATGTCCTGTGACGTATGCCGAAAGATCGCTGGCGAGGTAGGCGACCGCACCTTTCACATCCTCCTCGGTTCCCATCCGGCCAAGCGGTGTCCGCTCTACGTAGCGCTGTTGGAAGCTGCTCGGCTGGCCGCGCAACAGCCCGCCGGGAGAAATGGCATTGACCCGCACCCGGGGGGCGAGCCACGTAGCTAAATACCGCATCAATTGCAGCAGCCCGCCTTTGGACGCCGCATACGCCGCCGGGTTGGCCATCGCGGTCCCCTCATAGAGACGAAAGTCCGGCGCGGAAACGCCATAGATGGAGCCGATCAGAACGATGCTGCCATGGCCTGAGGCACCCAGCGCCTTGTGGGTTTCCTGCGCCATCACAAATGCCGCGGTCAAATTCACACGCAGCGCAGCATCCCACCCCTCCACGGTTTGCTGCTCAAACGGCACCGACCAGCCAGGCCGAGACAGGTTGCCCACATAGGCGGCATTGTGAATCAGAATGTCGACTCCGCCCATCGCCTTGACCGCGGTCCGCAGCGTGCCGCGCGTCTCGGCCTCATCCGTCAAGTCGCACGCCAGCCCGAGCGCTTCGCCGCTTCCGGATCTCGAGAGTTCCCGGGCGCGCGCGCGAACGGCGGACGCGTCGAGATCCAGCAGTGTCACCGTCGCACCTAGCTCGATGAGTGTTGCGCCGATGACCCGCCCCACATGCCCGGCCCCACCCGTCACCACGGCGCGTCGGCCATGAAGATCCATCAACTCCGCGATAGATCGCATGGGACGTCGCGTGCGTCTCGCGCGCTTAGCGGCTGGCATGCTGTCCTTGCATCCACGGGAAGGCAATCATCCCGCTTTTCACCAGCAGCTCGGCCCGCTCAAACGCCTCCAAGGTGTCGATGGAAATCGCCCGAGACTCCGGAATCTCATAGATCACATGGCGTCCCGTCCGCCAGGACGGCTGGGCGGCTCGAAGAAATCTCGTGCGCCAAATGTAGAGCGCGCCGTTAATCCGATACACCACCGGAGCGTCTTGCCGGCGGGTGATTCGGCCGCCGCCAGGGATCAGGTCCGCCATCCATCCGTCCTGCTCCACCACGCAGTGCCAGACCGGATTGAACTCCGGACGCGAGACGCTAACCACACCATCGGCCGACGGAGCCTCATGAAGCCGGCGCAACGCTCCGGTCACATCCTCGATCGTTCGTGCCGGCGAGGTCGGATCCAGCAGCAGTAATTCGTCATACGGCTGGCCGTCCTCGGCTTCCGCCATCGCCAACGCGTGCCGAAGAACCGGCCACAGCGGAGTGTCATCTTGCGCCAACGCCTCCGGACGCAGAAACGGGACCTCGGCCCCGAACTGCCGCGCGACGTCGGCGATTGACGATGAATCCGTTGACACGATGCACCGCGTAACCTGGGGGCACCCTTTGGCAAAGAGAATCGTGTGGGCGATCAACGGCACCCCGGCAAAGGGCCGCACGTTTTTCCCCGGCAGCTCTTTTGAGCCGGTTCGCGCCGGGATGACCGCTAAGCGCTTAATGGCACTGGCCATCGCTCCTCCACAGTTGCCTCTCGATGCGCATCCGAGGCCTGGCGCGCCGCGTCACAGACGGCGAGTGCCCGAAGGCCTTCCTCCGCGGTCGCCAGCCGCTCATCCACGACACCGTGACGGGCATTGAGCCACGCGAGCAACTCTTCACGGATCATCGCATCACGGGTCTGGGATGAAGGAACGGTCGTGCGCGAGCCCCCGGGGAAATCCACGGTGACGGTCTGCTCCATCCCATCCCATTCGATGGTGCCGCGCGACCCGCTCACCCGCATCCGCCGCCGCGGCGGCTGTGTGAGATAATCCAGCGCCACGGAAACGCTGGCTCCGGCCGGGGTCTCCCACATTAATTCCGCCATCTCCTCGGCCGCAATCCCAAGCCGGCCGGTATTCCGCAGCCGAGCGGAGAGTGCGACCGGCCATCCGAAGATCCATCCGGCGTAATCGATCTCGTGAATCAAATCGCGCAGTACCCCGCCCTCCTCGGCGCGCGCGGAATACGAGTTCTGGTGCGGCCGATCCGGCCTCCACGACGGAAGGTATGATTGGCATTCAATCCGGACCGCGTGCGCCTCGCCCACATC
This sequence comes from Candidatus Omnitrophota bacterium, assembly GCA_016209275.1. NCBI lineage: Bacteria > Pseudomonadati > Candidatus Omnitrophota > Candidatus Omnitrophota bacterium. The sequence goes on along the minus strand of JACQWM010000004.1, from coordinate 58,304 downwards.
AGCCAGCCGCTGGCGAAACGTCTTCAGCGACTCGGAGAATCGCACCACGCAGCCGACGAAGACCCGGCGCTGCAAGGCTCGAGCGCGTTCCAGCACGCGCAAGGCCGCCTCGGCATCCGTCGCCACAGGTTTTTCCACCAACAAGTCGAAGCCGCGCTGCAGCGCTTCACGGCTGTCGGTTTCATGGCGGCCGGTGTCGGTCGCCACAAGGCACAGGCTCGCCCCCAGCGCTGCGGCGGCCGCCAGATCCTCCGCCGTCTCGTACCCGAGGGCGCGCAGTTCGCTGCGCCGCGACGCTCTGATGGGAATGGCGATCGGCCGAGCCCCGTCGATGGTCCGCAACAGCCCCAGATGGCGCAGGCCGATGCTGCCGGTGCCCAAGACTGCGATTTTCATTTCGCTTACTTCTCGCCGAGGTATTCGAAAAACGGCGCGTGCGCCGTCCGCTCCATCAAGAACACTCCCCGCTGGGTAAAATATGAGGAGAGGGCCGGACACAGCCCGAAGTGCAGCCGTTTCGCCGCATCCCAAATCGGATAGTCAAGGATCGTCAGGTCGCTGTCGTACACCGGACGCGATTGCACGCGGTTGACGGTAAAGAACCACTTCGCCGATGTAAACGGCGGGGCCTCCACATAGAACCTGAACCACTCAGGCGTCATTTCACCGAAGGAAATAAAGTTGGTGACGAGATCCACACTCCCGCCCTCAAGCCGAGGGTAATACTGGCATGGGACGAGCACAAAATCATGCGCCTGGATGAACTCGCGCGAGATGGACGGCAACTGAGCGATCTGCGCCATGCCGGCGATCCGAGCCTGAGGAAAACTTCGTCCGAGAAAGTAGCGAGCCAAGAGCAGCTGCTCTGGAAAATCCACAAGGATTGACCGGGCCGCCGGATATTCGCGCTTGAGCACATAGGAAAACACGCCATAGCCGCCGCCGATGGAAAGTTCGGTGAACCCCGCCCCATGGGGCGGGGTGAGCTCCCCGCTGAGACGGCTGCCTAAGACCCGTTGCAGCAGGCCAAGAAAGTAAATGTGCCTGAACCAGCGATACGTGAACTGGTAACCGTCGGTGCGAAAGACGTACGGGTGGCCCACCATCGAGCACGGATGTTTTTTCAGCAAGGCGTCGTAGCCATGGGTTTTGAGGAGGGCGAGATTTTCACGAAGCATCTTCACCGACCCTCGCCGTCCTCCGCCGAGAAGCGTCCAGCGGTTCCACCACTGCAGCGAGAAGGACGGGACATCTTTCAGAAAGATCAGCAGCTTCCTGAAATTGCGCAGCCGCTCCGTGTCGATCGTGCCATCAGGTCGGATGAACCGCCCGGGCTGCTCTTTCACCTGCAGCGCCCATTCCGATGTCAGGCGATCCCCGCGATGCTCAAGCAATCCGCACTCCCGGTAGGCGGCCAGATCCTGCTCGATGCCCGCCATCAGCTCGGCTGGTTCTCTCTCAATCATCGTAGCCAAAGACCGATTCGCCAAACCGCGTCAATACGGCGGCATCGCGCAAGGACATCAGAGGAACGCCAGCTCTGATGCCGGGATCCAGCATGGCTGCGACTTCCTCAACAATCCCGACTTTGATCTCAGGGGCGAATGCCGCCACCGGCACTTCCTCCCAGACCCCGAGCGCTGATGTCCTTCTGAAACACTGCTCGAGCGGGCAGAACCGATACGATGAGACCGCCGTATGCAGTTCCACCGACCAGCGGCCGGTGGAGCCCCAATCTGCATGGTAGCTAAACGGGATCCCGCGCACCGAGACACCGGAGCCGACAAATACTGCACCCGTCGGATGCCAGGGCAATGATCCGGCGCGCTGCCCGTTCCACGTCGATGGCCAACCGATCAGCCCGTGGGCCATGCTCATCACGTGCAGGCTGTTGGCAATCCCCCATCGCCGCAGCTCCTCGGCAGGAAACCGCTGGGGCCAATCCGGTTTGATCATCTCGGTGAATGTGTAGGTGCACGAGGTGATCCCACCGTCCTGTGCCGCCCGTGCGCGCGCCTCATGGAACGATGGATAGCTCACCCGGTTGTACGCGCATGCCGCATCCACGCCCTGGCGCTCCAGCCGATCCGCCAGCCGCTCGATTTCATCCGACCGCAGCGCGATCGGTTTTTCGATGAGCAGCCGCCGAAAACCTAAAGCGGCGAGCCGGTCGGCCGCAGCCGCCAAGAACGCGGTCGGCGTGGCAATGATGCCTAACTCATCCGGTTGGGGACGGCACTGCAGATGCTCGAATCCTCCGCTGATGGCTTCAAGACCCTCGAGCGGCTTCAGCGGCTCGATCGACTGCGGCGACCGAGAGCAGACCCGCACGCGGCGCAGGTGAAGGGCTCGCAGCGCTTGGACAAACTGCTGGCCCATGGTGCCATAGCCGATCACCGTGGCCGTGTTACCGCGAAGGTCGGTTGCGGCAAGCGCGGCGGCAAGCTCGGCAGAGGACACGAGCGGCTGCGCGTCCAATGGCATGCTCATCAGGTCACCGGAACCAGCTCAAGATCCCGCTCCAGAAGGCGGCTGAAATGCGGCTGCAGCTCGCCGAGGATCAACCGGTGCGCCACCAACGATTCCTCAAGCGTCGGCAGCGCGCACCGTCTTTGCGCCAAGATGTCAGCGGCAAATCGCTGCGTCATCTGGCTGACCATGATCTGATCCTCAAACGGCACGCTGCGCCATGACCAGCGAGAGGCGGCGTCGCTCTCCACCGCCCATCGCTGGATATGGTCTACGACGCATCGATACGATCGAGTGACGATCGTGATCTGCTCAGACAGCGCATGATCGGCCGCGTAGGCCAGCGTGAACCGGCTGCCGTCTTCGGTCCGTCCCTGCAACGTGCCGCTGAGATCATACTGCCCGCGCTTGGTTCGATGGAGCACCGGATCAATGGACGCCCCGGCCGGCTCGATGCAAGTGGCCCCGGTATAGAACGCAAATAAGTCCGCGTTATGGATGCCATTCGTCACGAGCCCGAGGTTGCCTCCGGTCACCGTCATCATGATGGGCGAGGAAGCCTCCAGCCGCTGCTTGACGCGCTGATGAAACGGGTAAGCCCGAGTTTGGCAATTCACCCATGCCGCACAGCGCCGTGTGCTCAAAAAATCCACCAGCTCTTCGATGGCGCGCAGCGATTGCGCGACGATTTTTTCAAGCAGGAAGTTCGTGTAGCCAAGCGTTTGGGCCACCTGACGAATGAGCTCGCACCGGCCCTCGGCTTGCGTCGCCACGATGCACAGCGCTCCTGCCGGCGTGGCCTCTGCCAACGATGAGAGCCAACGGATCGAGGTCGATGGATTCCCAGGAGCAAGTTCCCCCAGCCGCTTGCGTCCCAAGGCCAAGGCCTCTGGCCTCGGATCGACCACGTCGATGTCTGTCACCTGCGGCAGGCTCGCAATCGCCTGCAGGTGGCGGCTGCCCAACTCGCCGCAGCCGATGAGCAGCACGCGCGCGCCCTCAGACCCCTTAGGCTTCATAGAATGCGATCCCCAAGTTCTTGGTGCGCTGAATGGTGCGCAGTGTGCGCCGCGTGCCATCAAGCGCGCCGGAGGACAACCGGCGCAGGAATTCCGGAACGCCGTACTGGCCTTTGACCGTCAAGCCGATATCATGAAACGCCACCAGCCCGCCCGGGCGGACCAGCGGGCTGTAGAGCAGCCAATCGGTGAGCACTGAGTGGTACTGGTGATCGCCGTCGATGAACAACAGATCAACACCATCCGAAGCGCTCTGATACGCGTTTTGCACCGTCGAGGGTTCATAGCTCATGCCGATCAGGAAGGCGCTGCGCCGGTCATCCAAGACCCACCGCTTGTAGAACCGGCGCATGCTCGTGCCGAAGCTGCGCACGCGCTCATGCGATTTTTCGATCGTGATGACGCGGTTGAAGATGAGCCGCCACAGAAAATGCGTGCTGCCGTAGTAGCCCAGGCCGACTTCAAGCGCGGTCGCGCAGTGTTGGCGCTTGAGCAGCACATCGACAAACTCCTGAATCTCATCCCGGTCCTGCTGAATGCCGGCGTCATCCGGGATCATGAAGGCATCCATCGGCACCCAATCGCTTCGCTCATACCGGCCGTTGCCGTGTGATGCCACCCATGCATCGAGCTGCTCCATGATCCCGGCGGTGGTCTTGCGAGAGGCTCTCACCCGCGGGCGCTGCTGAAGTTGGGTCGTCATGCTACGCTCCATTCCATTCTGTGGCCACCGCCACTCGATACACCGGAAGAAAATCCGCCGCGTACCGCGAGGAAGGCCGCAGCAAGGCGGCCAGCGAGTGCGGATCGTGATAGCGCTGAAACGTCTGGTGAACCGCCCGCCAGGCCTGCCGAGCCGCCGGGATCCGCGCTGCCGCCACTCGTAACCGCGAGGGCGCAGCCGGGGCTCCGCGGCGCTGCTTGCGCCACTCATCGCCGATGATGCGCGCGAGATACGGCCAAAACACGCGGGCCACTACCCGGCTCGCGTCCTCGGCGCTGATCCCATCTTGCCGGATGAGCTCATCGATAAGGCGTTGGCGGAACGCCTGGAACGACGGATACCACGACGGGTGGGCGATCCAATCATACACATGCGGAAATCGATAGCTGTCCTCATGCACCTGGTGGATGAGCGAGAGCCTGGGGAGCGCTTTGACTTTGCCGCGGATCACCGACACCGACACGGCGATCAGCTCATCTTTAAACATGTTGCGATTCTGCACGCCCTCAAGCGATGAGAGCCCCTGAAACATCGCTTGCCACGTTTCCGTGCGGTGCACCGAATACAGCAAGGTGTAGAGGCTCGCCGTGAAAAATTCCTTCAGGCGTTGCGCTCCGGTTGATGCGGAAATCACGGCTTGCGGATACGAGGCCACGACACCAATCGCACCCTGCGCGCCATTGCCCTCGGTCTGAAACCGCAGCCCCTCGCCGTGCGCGGCACTATACTCTGGATGCGCGTCCAAAAACTCGGCACAACGCTTAAGCCCGCTCGGGCAGAGGAAATCATCATCGCCCAAAAAGACGCTATACGGCGTCGTGATGCGCCGGCTCAGCGATTCCAGGGTCGCGCAGGAGCTCAATCCCGGGCAGAGGTGATGCTCAACATTGACCAGCGACTGCACCGACCTGACCGTCGCTTGCGTGCGCTGGACATGCTCAGGATGGCTGGCATCGCCGATCATCACCCGATACGGCATGCGGACCTCCGCGCAGTAGCGCAGGAGGCGGCCCACAAAGTCTGATCGATCCTTGGTCGGGACGCACAACGTCAACATCAGACCGCCACCGCCTCCCCTGACGGCTGTTCAACCGTCTGCCTGAGGTCCTCCACGGCCCGCGCCACCGCCATGAAATCGGTGTGGTACGGTGATGACGGATGCAAGAGGGCGGACAGCGACCACGGGCGCTGATAGCGGTCAAACATGGATCGCGCAGCCCGGCCGCTGCGGCGGAGCCAGGGAATCGCTCGAGCCGCTCTTCGCAGAGACGAAAGCGTCCCCTGGCGGCTCGGACGGCGAAGCTCTTTCTCCCGTACCCCCATCATGACCTTGGCCAAGTAGGACCAAAACACGTCTCGGACGATCTGGCGCGCCTGCTCCATCGGCAACTGATCTTGCCGCATGAGCTCTTCGCTGACACGATCCTCAAAAATGCGATACGAAGGAAACCATTCCGGATCGGTCAGCCACTCGTAGACATGGGGCACTGGCGTGTTGCGCTGATGGACCTGGCGAAACAAGTAGAGGCCATCGAGCGCTTTGACTTTGCCGCGGACCGCAGAGACGCACGTCGCGAGCACTTCGTTCTTGAATCCGTTTTGCGTCTTGATGTCTTCCATCGCGCCCACCCCGGTGAACATCGATCGCCAGATCGCGGCGCGATGGACCGAATAGATCAGGACGTACAAGCTTTTCATCACAAACTCGCCCAGCCGTTGGGCTCCGGTGTCGGTTTCGAGGACCGCTTGGGGGTACGGCCCGACCCTCCCGATCGGTCCGTGAGGATGGCCGCCTTCAGTTTGGAAGTGCAGCCCGATCCCGTGCGCCGCCCCGTAGTCAGGATGTCCCTCGAGAAACTCCACGCATCGCTCCAAGCCTGGCGGGCAGAGGAAGTCATCATCGCCCAGCAGCGCGCAGTACGGTGTGTCCAGCGTCTGATTCATGGCTTCAAAACATGCGCCCACGCTCATCCCTGGGTACTGCCGGTACACCACGTGCAACCGGCCCGCCAGCCGGCGGATGATCTGCTGATTCTGCTCGGCGCGCACCGGGTCGCTGGAATCGGCAATGGCGATTCGATACGGCGCAGACGCCGCCGCGTAGTACCGCAGCAGCCGCCCGAGGAACGCCGGGCGATTAATCGTCGGCACGCACAGGGTGAGCCATTCGCTCATGCAGCCACCATCTCAACGTCTTTCGTGGTCATCGCCTGATAGATCGGCAGCCAATCGGGCTCGGCCCCGCCCTTGCCGCCGCGCACCGCGCGGACGATTCCTCGAAGGCCGGGGATTCGGCGGGCCGCGCGGCGCCATCGCATCGACGCATCGCGATGTGTCATGCCGTCATGCGCGCGCCGCTTTTCCGTCAGCGCCCTCGCCGCATACGACCAGAAGGCCGCCTTCACGATGTCCCGCGCCTCATCCATGGTCAGGCGGTCTTCCTGGGAGAGGGCGGCCGCCACACACTCGCGGAACGACGCATAGGCCGAGGGAAAATTCGCCTCTGTCACCCAGTCAAACACATCGCTCGGCCGAGTTGCAGCACCTGCGCACAACCATGTCCACCACGCATCCGGCCCTTGATGCCCTTCCTTCACAAGATACAGCTGGTCCAACACTCCCACCTTGCCCTGGATGGCGTCCAGGCTCCCCAGCGCGATCTCGCCCCAGTTGTAGCCGAAGCCGCGCTCCACGCACTGCGCAACATTCCGCGCCAAACGCTCCGCGCGGTGGATGGCGTAGTTGAGCACGGTGTAGCCGCGCAGATGATCGTCAAGCCTTTCACCCGCGGTCGCGGCGGTGATGGCCCGCTGCCCATACGGCTGGCGTGACGGCACGCCATGGCCATTGACTTGTTCCACGGTCAGAAGATAGCTGCGGCCATGCACGACGCTGTAGTCCGGGTGCGCGTCTAAAAAACTCACACCGGCGGTCAGCGCGCGGGGCACGAGAAAATCATCATCCGCCCACACCACCACATACGGCGAGGCCACATGCGCTAAGCCCTCATGCAGCTTTTGCATGGGTGGTGTCGACGGCGCCCATCGCTCATGCCGGATACGATCTGCTTCCAGCGCGCGGCGCAGCTCCACTGATGTCAGCGGATCGCTGCTGGAGTCGAGCACACGCATCGGGTAGGGGCAGCCGACCGTCGCGGCATACCGCAGCAGCCGCAGCAGCTGGGGATGCCGGTTGTAGGTCGGGATCAGCACGGTCAGTGATTCAGTGCTACTCATACCAGGACCGCTTTCGCGGTTCGCGCCGTTAAAATCTCCATAAGCTGCTCGCAGACATAGTCCACATCCGCTTCGGTGAGCGCGGCGGACGATGGCAGGCAGATGCCGTACGGGGAGATCCGATACGACACCGGGTTAGCCTTGCGCATCGATCGGCCCCGGCCGTACGCGGTAAACGGCGGCATCGCGCTGATCGGATAGAAAAACGGGCGCCCGCCGATCTTCCGCTCAACCAGCTTCCTGACCAGCGCTTCCTTCTTTATCCGGTAGCGCGGGCTCACAATCCCGGTCACGATCCAAAACGTGCTGTTCACATGCGGGCCTTCCTGGTTCAGCTGCAGACCCTCGACACTCTTCAGCCGCTCGTGATACCAGAAAAAGTTTTGCCGGCGTTTCGCCACCAGCTCGTCGATCCGGCTCAATTGCGCCAACCCCAGGGCCGCCTGGACATTGGTCATCTTGTATTTGTACCCCAGCTCATAGGACCAGTAGAATTTTGATCGCTTGCCCTGCATCAGCAAGCCATGGTGCGCGAGCCCTTTGGCGCGCAGGTACAAGCGCTTGTCATTCGTGGCGAACATGCCGCCTTCGCCGGTGACCATCAGCTTCGTGCCATTAAAGCTGAAGACGTTGATCGTGCCGAAGGTGCCGGCTTTTTTGCCGCGGTACGTGGCTCCGGCCGACTCAGCCGCGTCCTCGATAATCGGAATCCCGCGCTTGGCGGCCATCGTCCGAATCGCATCCATCTCCGGCATGTTACCCAGCAGGCCAACGACCACAACGGCTTTCGTCCGCCGGGTGATCGCGCGCTCAAACGCCTCGGGCGAGATGCACCACGTCACCGGGTCGATATCCACCAAGACAGGCCGAGCACCCACATAGCACACCGGGGCTGCCGAGGCGACCCAGGTGATATCCGGCACGATCACCTCATCCCCTGGCCCGAGACGCAAGGCGAGCATCGCCAGGTGAATGGCCGCCGTGCAGCTATTCGTGGCCAAGCAGTAGGTCATCCCGGTGTACTCAGAGAATCGCCGTTCAAATTCTTCAATGTACTTGATCATGCCAAGATACCAGCCATCCCGGGCGGCCTGAGCCACTAACTGGACTTCGTGCTCCGTCATCGAAGGACCCGCCGATGGGATGAATGGGCGCGTCATATGCGCTGCTCAGTCGGATTCAGTGTTGCCACTCGAATGGAATCCACATATCGTCCGTCAGCGAAGAAATGTCCTCGATAGACGCCCTCGACCTGGAACCCCGCCTTCTGGAACAACCGGGCTGAGGCGTGGTTGGTCGCGTAATAGTCCGCGTGGATGCGGTGCAAACGCATCGTCTCAAACGCGTAGCGGCAGAGCGCGCCGACCGCCTCTGTGGCATAGCCTTTCGACCATTGGGTCTTGTCAAAAATGACGAAGCTCAGCTCCGCCCGCCGATGCACGGGATGGAAATTGAACAACCGCAGATTGCCGATATGGCGTCCGGTGTCTTTCAGGAAGATCCCCACCAAAGTTGACACCCCTTCAACGTTGGATCGCTCAATGAACTGCGCCACCCGCTGATGGTCCCACACCACGTGCCGCGCCTCGGTCAACCCCACCACCTCAGGATCGTTCATCGACGCAACATACACCGGCGTCACATCAGCGGCTGATATCATGCGCAGCGCCAACCGATCCGTAGTGATCGGCGCAACCTCTGTCGTTGGGAAGGCAAGACCCGTCATGGCGATGGCGCCGCGGACAGATTTAAGTAATTAATTCCTGAGATTCGGCTCGGCCCATACGTGCGACCGGGGATGTTGGTCCACACCAGCGACTCTTTGACCTCTAGCAATTGATCGCAGTTGCGGCAGTAGTCCACCGAATCGAAATCTCCGCGCACGTGCGCCGATCGCAAGGCGAGCATCGGCTCGCCGTTGACGATGTCCATGAGGGGCGTGTCTTGCGTATGCCCCAGGACCGCTTTGGAGTCCTGCCCCAGCACGAACGGGCACGGCACGACAGCACCCGATTTGCCGCCCAGTCCTCCGGCGCGAATCTCCAAGACCCCGCCCATCGGGCGTCCGCACGTGCGCTTGGGCCGGTCCTGAAAAATATTCTCCCGAGGGATCGCGTCTTTATACTGGCCGGACCAGTTGTGCTCCAGCCAGATTTCCGCCTGCACGCCCAGATACTCGACCCAATTGGTCACGTACTGCTGGGTCTGGTGCTCGCGCTGGTCATAGTCATGCACGAGATGGTTGGTTTGGAGAAAGGTGGCATACCCCTTCGTCTTCAGCAGTGCGACGCACGCTTTGAGCTGCTGCCGCACTTGGTCAAACGCGTCGATCGACATCCATTTGGCGTAGCTGTCCCGATCCCATCCCTGGCAGGACACTTTGCAAATCGTCAACCCGGCCTGGCAGAGGCTCTCAAAACGCTCTGGAGTCAAGCGGATCCCATTGGTGTAGATCATGCTCGTAATGCCCCGCTCATTGAGGTAGCGGACCGCCTCCTCCAAGCCGGTGTGCAGCAGCGGTTCGCCGGAGCCGCTGAGGTTGACATACTTCAACCCCACGGGAATCGCCTGGTCGATGATCTTGCGGAATTCTTCCAGCGGGAGCCGCTTCAAGAAATCCTTTTCCCGGCCGAACGACTGGGGGCACATGGGGCATTTGAGGTTGCAGCCTCCGGCCATCTCCAGGTTGATTTGCTTGATTTCAACGACGTGCAACTCGTGGCTCATGCACCCTCTCCTCGTGAAGCGGTGACCATCGGGGTCGCCGCGGAATGCCGAAAGCGCGAGCTTTCGGCTGTAATGAGGCGAACCTCAGGCACAGGAAGAAGAAATGTCCCCCCACGCCGCAGATATTCCTGTTGCTGATCCATAATTTCGTCGAGAAAATTCCAGGCGAGCACGACCACCACATCGGGCTGATCCTCAAGCAAGCGCTCTGCCGGCACGATTGGAATGTGCGAGCCGGGCGTGAACCGGCCCTGCTTGAGGGGGCTTCGATCCACGATGTAGTCGATCTCTTGCGGTCCCAACTCAAGAAACCCTAACAACGTGCTGCCTTTCGCCGGCGCCCCATAGCCGGCCACGCGCTTGCTCTCGGCGCGCAGCTGCCTCAACCGCTCCTTCAGCTGCCGCTTGATCTGCTGCGTGCGATCGGCAAACGCCCGGAAGGTGGCCAACCGATCCAAACCAGCACTCCGCTCGACGTCAAGCTGTCGAGCAACGCTCGGCTGCACACGCCCTTCACCCGTTCGCTGCACGAAGACACGCAATTGTCCATGATGGATCGGAAGCCGCTCGACATCCACGACCTGCATGCCGCAGCGCTCAAAGAGGCCCATCATGGGTGCGAGGGCCCAGTACGACACGTGTTCGTGATAGATGGTATCGAACGCTGCCTGCTCCAGCAGATCCAGCAGGTAATGCGCTTCGATGACAAAGACCCCGCCGGGGGCTAACGCGGTGCGAATGCCCTCCATGAAATCACGCAGCTCGGGAACATGCGGGAACGTATTGGTGGCGGTGATGGCTGAGGCTCGACCCCACCGCTGCGCGATCTGCGTGGCGGTTTGGCTATTAAAAAATCCCACGAATCGCTCCATTCCGCTTTCCGCAGCTAGTGCTGCAAGATTTTTGGCTGGATCCACCCCGAGCGTCTTCACCCCGTGGCGCTGGAATCCCCGCAACAGCGTGCCGTCATTGCAGCCGATGTCGACGACAAGGTCGCCCGCGCCCAGGCGGAATCGCCGTGCGACGACATCGCTGAGTTCGAAGAGATGCGCCGTCAGCGTCTCCGACGCCGATGACACATACAGATAGTCAGTGAACATGTCGCGGGGGGCGACGCGCTCCATCAGCTGCACATGCGTGCAGCCATGACAAAACCCGACGCGTAACGGAAACGCAGGCTCCGCCCGCGATAATTCTTCCTTCGTCAAAAATTTATTGGCCAATGCGGTCGTGCCAAAATCGAGAAATGCTTCCACCCGCGTTGACTCGCACACCACGCACGCCGTCATCGTTCGCCGCCGGCGGCGATCGGTGCTTGCGGCTGTGCCAGGTGCTCTAAGAGCTCGCGATGATCCGTGACCCACGCGATCGTCCGGCGCAGTCCTTCGTCTAATCCGATGCGCGGCTGCCATCCGAGTTTCCTTTTGGCCGCCGTGATATCCGCCGACATCTCAAGGATTTCATCCGGCCGCGTCGGCAAGGCGCCTCGGATCACGTTCACCGGATCGCCCATCAGCGTAAGAATCCGGTCGACCACATCGCGCACCCGCGTGCCGATCCCTGAGCCGATGTTGAAAACCGACCCGGCGGCGACCGGCCGCGTGGCCGCCAAGAGGAGTGCGTCCACCACATCGTCAACATACACCAGATCCCGCTGCTGCCTGCCGTCAGTGGTCCGGAGCTCTTCTCCGGCGAGCGCAGAGAGGATGGTCTGCGGAATCAACCGTCGCGGATGCTCCCACGGGCCATACGGCATGAACAGTCTCAGCTCAACAGCCTGGATCCCGTAGAGCCGAGCATAGGTGTGCATCCATATACTCGCCGTCGCTTTGGCCGCGCCGAGCGCGGTGGCTGGCCGCAGCGGTTGGGTCTCGGTGAGCCTGGCACCACTGCCGTACGCCGCGGCGGAGCCGGTCATGACGAACCGCGTCTGCGGCCATGATCGGAGGATCTCCAGCATGATCAGGGTTCCCTTGCCGATCGCGTCCCAATGCGTCTGCGCGCTGATCGTCGGAGGATTAAACGAGCTGCTCGCCAAATGCACGACCACCTCAGGACGCGCCGCGTCAACAGCGTTCGCAACACTCTGCGCATCGGTGACATCACCGTCGTGCAAGCGCAGCGACGATTCGACCTCAATCAGCCGCAAACGATTTGATTCGCGGCGGACCATCACGGTCACCTCATGGCCATCCGCCAGCGCGCGCCGGATGAAGGCCGCGCCGATCATCCCGGTGGCCCCGGTGATCAAAATGCGTTGGGTCATCGTCTACTCCATCGAGGGCAGCAGCACCCGAGAGCCGTGCGCCTCGTAGCGAATCGGCACCTCGGTGAGATCGGCCAGTGCGGCTCTGACCGCCTCTTGCCGCTGCGGTGGCGCGGTGAATAAGAGGAAGCCGCCGCCGCCGGCCCCGCAGATCTTGCCGCCCGACGCCCCGGCCTGCTTGGCGCGCTGATACCACGTTTCGATGCGCGCGTTCGTCATGTTGCTCGTCAACTGCCGCTTCAGATGCCACGAGGCGTCCAGGATGCGCCCAAAGCGCTCCGGGTCAAACCCGTTGCGCAAGAGCGCTTGGAGCTGCCGCGCATGCTCGCGCATCTGCTGCAAATACTCACGATTCGTTTCGGTCCGCTGTTGCTGCAGGCTCAGGATCGTGCTGGCATCCCGGCGGATGCCGGTCCAAAACATCAGTAAATGCGCAAACATCTCATCCAAGACCCCCTCGGCGACGTGCTGGGATTCCACCGTCACCCGGCCGTCGGCCTTAAAGTAAAACACATTCACGCCGCCGAAGGCGGCCGCGTAGTGATCCTGCTTGCCGATCGGCCGGCGCAGCACCTCGATTTCAATATGAGCCGCTTCCTCGGCCAGCGGTCCGGCGGCAATCCGCTCGCCGCGAAGCGCATGGAGCGCTTGCAGCAGGCCGACCGCGAAACTGCTGGAGGAGCCTAAGCCGGAAAACTCCGGCACGTCGGCGATCGTGCTGATGTACAGCGGCGGATCAATCCGCAAAAACCTCAGGCATTCGCGGGCGATGTGGTTCTTCACCTCATCCAAGCGCTCCACATGCTCCGTCTCGGAATAGTTGAGGCGAAAGCCTTCGTTGAACAAGCGCCCGTGCGGCTTGACCGTCACGTACAAGTAGTGGTTAATCGTCGTGCTCAGCACGGCGCCATCTTCGCGCGCATAAAAATCCGGCAAATCCGTTCCGCCGCCGGCAAAGCTAATACGCAGCGGTGTGCGCGTGACGATTAATCGCGGCCGTCGATTTGTGGCGTAGTGCTCAACGAACTCCGCGTTCCGCACTCCGCACTCCGCATTCACAAGCTCAGCCATGCCGCAGCCCCCAGTCGTAGGGAATCTCCGTCGTGAACGGATCGATGCGCACAATCTCTTCGGGCCGATGCGGCTCGGTGGCGCAATTCGCCAGGATGACCAGCCGATCGCCGTACGCCTTATACCCGTTCGTAATGCCGGGCGGAATTTGCACCAGCACGTAGTTGTCTTCCCCGAGAAAGACCTCCTGGATCGTGCCGTAGCTCGGCGAGCCTTTGCGGCCGTCGTACATCACGAGTTTCGCCCGGCCCGAGATCACCGCGTTATGCAGCGTCATGGATGTGTGGATGTGCCAGGCCTTAATCGCCCCAGGCCACGCGCATGAAAAATAGATCTCGCCGAAGCGGATGAAATGCGGGTCAGTCGCCTTGAGCATGTGCATGATCTTGCCCCGCTCATCGACCACCTGCCGCAGCGGGATGATCTTCACGTCGTGTATGGTTCGGCTCATCGCGTTGCCTCCACCGCCGTTCTCCAGCGTAGCGAGCCATCCAGCCGGCCGCTGTCCATTAAATAGCGCAGCCACTTCAGCCGGGTGAACTTCCGATCGATGAAATCCTCTCGGGTCAGCTTCATGGCGGTACACGCCTCATAGAGCTCCTTGGCCCCCTCGCGTACCGTCCACCGAAACTGGAAGTCGGGAAATGCCCTCGCGAACTTGCCGAAATCAGTTTTGTACGTGCGCTGATCAGCCCCGGGATCGGCCAAGCACTCCACCGTGCCGCCCGGCACGGTCTCGGCCACGATCCGCGCCATCTCGATCACCTGATAATTCATCCGGTTCTCGCCGTTGTTAAACGCCTGATTGTGGATCGCCTCGCGGGGAGCTTGCAGCACATGGAGAAAGGCGCGCGAAATGTCCTCCACATGGGCCACCGGCCGCCACGGTTTGCCGTCGCTTTGCAGCGTGATCTTGCCGGTTGTCACCGCCGCCCCCACGAGGTTGTTCAACACCGTATCGAACCGCATCCGCGGCGAGAGGCCGTAGATCGTGCCGTTGCGCAAAAAGACCGGCGAAAAATTCGCATCGGCCAGATGGGAGATGGCCTGCTCCGCCTTGACCTTAGACCTGGCGTATTCTGTCTTGGGATCCAGGGGGGAGGCTTCCGTGACCACGGCCGCTTCTGACATGCCGTACATGATGCACGAGGATGAAAACAGCAACCGCGGAACTCCGGCCTGTTTGGCCAGCTCGGCCAAGCGGACTGACGCGCGGAAATTGATCTGCTCAGTCCACTCGGCGCTTAAGTTGCCGATCGGGTCGTTGCTGAGCGCACCCAAATGCACGATGGCGTCAAAGCCTTCCAGATCGCGGGCCGCCACATCCCGGAGGTCCTTCTGGATGGCGGGCACGCGCACCGCGTCAGGCACGAGGGTGCACTCCGCGTAGTAGTTCGTGTCAAACCCCGTCACCTCATAGCCGGCCTCCAGCATCAGCGGCGCCATCACCGAGCCGACATACCCGTTGTGTCCTGTGATCAGCACGCGCTTAGCCATGGACCGCATCCTCCCGTAATTGCCGAACCGCGTCCAGCAGCGTCGACGACGCTGAAATCATGGTGAAGGGGCAGCCGGCAGCCTTCGCCGCTTGGCCATCGCGCTCATCATCCCCATAGAACCGTGTTCGGCTCAAATCCAAGTGAAACTCCCGCTGCGCCGAAAAGAACATCCCCGGTTTCGGCTTGCGGCACGCACACCCGTCATCCCAATGATGCGGGCAGTAGTAGATCGCATCGATGCTCCCGCCAGCGACGGCCGCCTCCTCGCGCATGCGCCGATGAATCGTTTCCACGTCCTCGGCGCGCATCGCCCCGCGCGCAATACCGGCCTGATTCGAGATCACGATCACCTGATAGCCGGCGTCGTGTAACAGCCGTAGCGCCTCACGAGCCCCCGGCAGCCATCGCCACTGCGCCCATGACGTGACATACTCCCCTTGAGGTGGCCGCGCATTCAGCACCCCGTCCCGGTCGAGAATTACCGCGGGCGTTCGCGCCAAAAAACGCTCAGTCAACCCGAGCCGCTCATGC
The DNA here is from genome assembly GCA_016209275.1 of Candidatus Omnitrophota bacterium. Classification (NCBI taxonomy): domain Bacteria; kingdom Pseudomonadati; phylum Candidatus Omnitrophota; species Candidatus Omnitrophota bacterium. Next base: position 42,762 of record JACQWM010000004.1, on the reverse strand, counting down.
GAACTGACACTGTAATACCGATGCGACGTAGGAAACGCGAAGAGCGTGCGCCGCGCCACGAGTGTTGGGTAGACCACGCGCTCAAATGACACGTTTTCATCTGGCACGAGCTCCAGCGCCTCGCGTCGAAACAGCCCGAAACCGATATCGACACCCTGCAATCTCGGCGTCGCCCGATTTTTGTCGTAGAACAGCACTGCGCCATCTTCGCTGAGGCGGACATTATCTTTCGTGTACCCATCCTCGTTGCGATAGACCGTGAGCATGGCCTCGGCCCCGGTGTCGAGATAGGACTTCCACAGCGCGTCAAAGCGCAGCGGCCAGTAGTTGTCGCAGTACATCAAGAGGAAGTACTGCTCAATGCGAGGTGCGGCTACCTTCAGCCGCCGGCCGGTGTCATCCTCGACATCCGACACGCTGTACTCGATCGACAGCCCGAATCGCTGGCCATCGCCGCAATACGCCTGGATCACCTTGGGCAAATACCCCAGACAGAGCAGCACGCGCTCAAACCCCTGCTCCCGCAGCAGCTCAAGCAGGTACGCCATAAACGGCTTGCCGTGGAACTCGATCATCGGCTTGGGCCGCGTATCCGTCAGCGGCCGCAGCCGCGTGCCGCGTCCCCCGGCTAAGATCACGGCCTGCTTCGGACGTTGCATCATTTCCTTCATGATGTTGCGGGTCCTGATGCTGGATATTCGGCCTTGCCGATGATCAGATCGACCACGGCCAGCAACCACAACTGATGCGTCGCTTCCACCAAGTTATACGCGCGGCTGTCCACCCACAAATTCTCATCCCCAAACCGGCGCAGCGGGTTCTCCGGTGAAAATCCTGAGAGCGTGATCACGGACGCAAACGATTTGCGCTGCGCCGCCGCGCAGGCATTGAGGATATTCTTGGATGTCCCGCTGGAGGAAATCGCCACCAGCACATCCCCCGGCTCCCCATACAGCTCAACGGCCTTGGCCAGCCATTGCTCATACCCGTAGTCGTTCGCCAAGCAGGTGATGAGATCGGCCTCATTAAAGTTGATGGCCTGAACTCCGGCATTTTTCGTCAGGTCGACCGCCACATGGCTCGCGATGGCCGCACTGCCCCCGTTGCCGATCACCACCGCCTTGCCTCCGGCGCGATGGGCCTGAACCAGGATGCGCTTGATCCTGATCAGCTGCGCGAAGAGGCTCTCTGAGCCTTCCGAGAGCCGGCGGAAGCTTTCAAAATACCGCTCCAAAAACTCTTGCTCATCCGTGCGCGGTTTCACCGTCGGCATTTAGCGCTCCGCAGCCACCGCGACGGGCTCATCATGCAGGTACAAGCCGGCGTAGACGCCCTGCTGCCGCATGAGGGTCTCGTGCGTGCCGAGTTCCGCGATCCGTCCGTCTTTCAGCACCAGGATCTGATCCGCCTGCTTCACCGTGCTGAGGCGATGGGCGATCACGACGCTAATCGCGTCTTCATGCAAGGCGTTGATGGCTTCCTGCACCGCGCGCTCGGTCACCGTGTCCAGCGCGCTCGTCGCCTCATCGAACATCAACACCTGCGGCCGCCGCGCGACCGCGCGCGCAATGGACAGCCGCTGGCACTGGCCGCCGGAGAGCCGCAAGCCCCGATCGCCGACGAGCGTCTCATATCCTTCCGGCAGCGACACCACAAAGTCGTGCAGCTGGGCCACACGGGCCGCCTGCTCGATCTGGGCAGACGAGAGCGAGGCATCGCCCAGCGCGATGTTGTCGCCGATCGTCGCATTGAAGACAAACACATCCTGGGGCACACAGCCGATCCGCGCGCGCCAACCGGCCAAATCCAATTCCTGCAGCGCAACACCGTTGATCAACACACTCCCCGCCCGCGGCGACAACAACCCAAGCAAGAGGTTGGCGAGCGTGCTCTTGCCAGAGCCGGTCGATCCGACGACCGCCGTCACCGTGCCGCGGCGCAGCACCGCCTCAATGTCATGCAGCACCTCGCGATCAGGCCGCGAGGCATAGGTGAAGGAAACCTCGCGCAGCCGCACCTCATCCACCCGCCCGACGGGGCGGCCGCCGAGCCGCTCCTGCGGCAATTGCGTCTGCAGCTCGGCGATGGTCTCAAGCACCGGGCGGAAGCGGCTGAGGTTGACGCTCGCCTTATTCACCGTGGCCAGCGACGGGGCGATTTTCCGGATCGCCAGCAGAAACGCCGCCAAAATCGACAGCCGCAGGCCCAGCCGCGGCACAAGCAGCAAACACGCGCTTAAGCCCACCACGATCACGGCCGCCAGCAGCTCATTCACGATGACCGGCCCGTACTGGAAGAACACCAGCCGCAGCTCCGGCCGCAGCTCCTGCCGCAGCCATCCGGCATACCGCTCCGTCATCCGATGCTCCAAATCGTACGTCTTCACGATCTTCAATCCGTCAATCGCGTCGACTTGGGTCTTGTTTTGGTCGTTGCGCAGCCGATACAGCGTTTTCCCCTCGCCGGCGGCGCGGGCATCCGCATACCAGCGCCACCCTTGCATTCCGGCCAGGGCCACGCCGCCTAAGACGATCGTGCCCCACCACGAGAGGTAGAGCAGCAAGGCGATCATGACGAGGCTGCTGAAGACGCCCATGAAGAGCGAGCCGAGATTCATGATGGCTCCGCCCAAGGTCTCTGCCGGCGCGTTGATCTCATTCAGAATCCGGCCGCGGCCGCGCGAGAGCACCTCTTCGTATTGCGCGCGCAGGAACCGCTCGAACAACACCGCCTTGGTCGCACATCGCAACGTGACCGCAATCTTCGCCGTGTACTGCTGATCGACCACGAAGAAGACGCTGCGGAGCAAAAACAGCGCGCTGGCGATGACGATCAAGGCAAACGCCACCGCTTCAATCGTCGGCGCGATCCCCATCAGACGCAGCAGATCGCCGGCGATCGTCACCGCCGGCCCCTGCGGGACGCGCCCGGCGGCGGTTAACACATCCAGCACCGGCACCGTCATGCCCACAGTGGCCGCATCCAGCACCGCACCCACGAACATCAGCAGCATGATGGCGCCAACTTCTTTCGGGTACGGTGTAACCACGGTCCGCCAGTAAAAGGCCAGCGTCTGGCGCCTGAAGCGGCGGACGATCGCGAATGAGGCGCGACGGGAGATATCGATGAGCCGCTGCTCAAACACGGTGGTCGCCTCACGATGCCACAGGTTGCGGAGCGTCCGAAGAATGCGCGAAGGATGCCGGAGGTAACTCAAGCCATAGAAGGCCGCCATGCCCGCGACCCGATAGACGTTGAGCTCGAACGGACCGACCCGCTCGCAGTACCGGCTGGACCTCGAGAGGTCCATGAAGCAGACGAGCGACTCGAAGTAGTCATTGTCCATGGTTGGAATCTTCCCCGTCGAACGCAGGTACTGGTAGAGCTCGCTTCCGGGATAGGGTGAAAACAAGTACAGCGGCACATCATCCACACCCAGCCAGGCCATCTTCATGGCGAAGCGGAGGGTCTGCCACATGTCGGATCGCCGCTCGGTGGGAAAGCCGATGATGAGGTTGCACTTCAGGCTGATGCCGGCGCGCTTGGCCGAGGCGATGGACTCGACCATCTTTGGCAGGCGGACCTCCTTCTTGATCGCCTTGAGCGTGCGCTCCGACCCGCTCTCCGGGGCGTAGGTCAGGTTGCGGCACCCGGCTTCATACAGTTTGGGCAGCACCTCGCCATCGAGCGCCTCGCTGCGGGTTCCGCTGGGGAGCTGCCACGTGAACACGAGCTTCCGTCGAAGGATCTCGTCGCAGAACTTGAGCACCCAGTCTTTCCGGATGATGGCGGTGAGGTCGTAGAAATCGATGTTCGTCGCCTGATAGTCGCGCAGGTACGCCTCGATCTCATCAATGACCTTGGCCATATCCCGCATCACATACCGCGTCGTCCACATCGCGGGATTGGAGCAGAAGGTGCACTGAAACGGACAGCCCCGGGTGGCTAAGATCGGCATGCTCCGGCCGAGATCCACCCCATGGCCATAGCCTCCGCCAAGATACGATTCGATCGGCACCAGGTCCCACGCCGGCCAGGGGAGCCCATCGACATCCCGAATCCTGTTGCGCGGGGAGGTCATGACGGCGTTCCCCGCCTGCCGATACGCGATGCCTGGGATGGCTCCGAGCTCGCCGCCGCCGTCGGCCCATCGGGCCAGATCGCACAGGAGCTCCTCGCCCTCGCCGATCCCCACACAGGCGACCGCTGGCGACGTCTCGAGGATGTACTCCCATGCCGCCGTGGCGTGTTCCCCGCCGACCGCGATCGGCACGTTGGGACGCGCCGATCCGAGGCGCTGAATCAGCTCTTCGATATGAGGCCATTCCTGGGAGAACATCGCCGAGATCGCGATGAGCCGTGTCTGAGGGGAGATCCGATCAATGATCCGATCGATCGCCAGACCCTGGTACGCGAGATTCGGCCGCGATGTCACGCCGATGTGCTCGATGTCCTCCCCCACGGCGTCGATCACCTGCGGTTCCATCCCTGCCTCCCGAAGGGCGGCTGCGAGGTACGCCGATCCGAGCGGCGGGACGATGGGCGCGCTGTAGGCCCGACGAGAAAACACCGTCGGCGGACGAATGATCGTCACGACGCTCATCTCACCATGCGCTCCAACGGGTCAGTCGGCTGCGGGTGATGGAGTGGGACCTGAGGCTCGACGTACGACGCCACCACTGAGGCGAGGGCATCATCCCACGACACGACAGGACCGTAGCCCAATTCGGTCCTGGCTTTGTCGATCGCGTAGACCCGGTCGCGAGCGAAGAGCTCCACATGATGAACCGTCAGCATGCGCCATGGGCCAGACCGAAGATGCCAGGGCAGCCGCTCGACCGCCGCGGCCGCGGCCCACACGGGCCAATAGGGCACGGGACGCGGCGGCCGCACCCCCAACGCCCTCGCGATGGATTCCAGGGCATGCCGGGCGGTCACCGGCGAGGCGGCTGCGAGATGGTAGAGCTGCCCCACGGCGCACGGGGCCTCGGCCGCCAACCGGATCCCGCAAACGACATCGTCGATATGGGTGAAGTGGATCTTCGCCGCCCCCGGCCCGGGCCGCACGGCGCGTCCTCGGCGGATGGCGTCAATGAGTTTCGGCCAGAGATGCCGCATGCCCGGCCCATAGAGCTGTGCCGGCCGCACGATGGTGACCGGCAGCCCGTCTTGCATCGCTTGCCGCGCGATGATTTCCGCTTCCATTTTTGAACGCTCGTACTTCGTCAGCGTGCGGCCGTACGGGTCGGCTTCCGTCGCTGGAGCCTGGGTGTGTCCGAGCACCCCGGCCGAACTGACATGGACGAAGCGCTTCAGACCCATCGACCGCGCAGCGCGCAGCAACGACACCGTCCCCAGGACGTTGATGCGATGAAATTCCGCGTAGGGGGCGTCTTCGCGATCTGCCATCAGCGCCGCGCAATGGTAGAGCACATCCACCGCGGGCCGGCCAAGACGCTCCGCGTCCCGCAGGTCTCCGCGCAACTCTTCGACCGCGCCGGCCAGATCTGGCGGCAGCGGCGTGGTGTGCCGGAGTGCCAGCACCTCATCGCCGGAGGCTCGATGAGCGCGCGCCAAGGCCGCGCCAAGAAACCCGCTCGCCCCAGTCACCAGCACGCGCATACGACGGCTCCCTTCACCCGTGGATCAGCGCCCGGCTGGCTCGGCGCAGACAGGCCAGCAGCCATGCGGGCCGATAATAATAGGAACAGTAGGCGTGCTCTTTCAGCCGCACGATTTGCTCCGGCTGCAGATGGTCATGCCGAAACGTCGGCGTATAGCAGTCGAAGCGTTCCCAGTCGGCCTCAACGATCCGCTCTTTCAACGACTCGTAAAAAGCGGTGCCAGGAAACGGCGTGCAGACGAAGAACTGCGCGACATGCGTGTTGAGCCGTTTCGCATGGGCCACGGTTTTTCGAATCGTCGCTTCGGTGTCTTCCGGAAGTGCCAGCACGTAGAACACGGTCACCCGGATGCCCTTGCGATCGCAGTAGCGGATGATCGTCTCTTGGTGGCTCACCGTCGCGTTCTTGCGCTTGACACCCATCAGCACCGTGTCATCGGCTGACTCGACCGCCACGTTGAGGACTCGCAGGCCAGCCCGCTCCATGAGATCGAGCAGCGACTGATCGAGCAAATCCAGCCTGGTCTCGCACGCCCATCGCAGGCGGTGGCCGGCCTTGATGATCCCTTCGCAGATGGCGACGATCCGCTTGCGATCCGCGGTGAACAAGGGATCGCGGAACAGCAGGCCGCGGATGCCGTATCGCTCGACCAGGAAGGCGATCTCCTGCAGGACACTCGACGCGCTTCGCTTGTTCCATTCGTAGAAGACCGGGTAGGGACAATAGCTGCACGCATAGACACATCCCCGGCTGCTGAGGATCGGCAAAAACGGCCGTTCCTTCAAGACCGGCAGGTACGAGTAGGAGCGGATGGGAAACGGCGACCAATCCGGAAACGGCAGATCGTCGACCTTGAGCTTCTCGGTTCCGTTCACGACACCTGCCGGGATGTCGCCTTGAGCGAGCCGCTCGCCCCAGACTTCAGGCTCTCCTCGGATGATAAAATCCGCATGGGCTTCATACAGCTCAGGCCTCGCCCCGGAAAACGGCCCGATGAACCCGATCTTGGCGCGCGTGGTCTGCCGAATTCGGTCGGCGGTGCGCAGCTCGGCGGTGTGCTCCACCATGGAGGATTGGATGATCGCTAGGTCGGCATCGTCCGGCACCCCGGGCCCCACGATCACCTCATGGCCGGCGCGCCGGAAGAACGCGGAGAGATACCCATACGACATCAGCGGCACGCGCTCGCCAAAGAGCTTGGCCATCTCGATGAGCTTGGCTGGGAAGGAATCGCCGGCGTTGAACGCCCAGCCATAGCCGGCCATGAAATCCCGATTGATGCACTCGCGCCGACCGGAGCGCACGTCAACTAACGCGATTCGCATCCGGTCCCGACCTGCCATCCTGCGGCCTCCGCCTGCTGAGCAAATCCTTTCCGTGCTCGAACCACGTAGAGCGGCCTGCCCTTCACTTCATCATAGACCCGCCCGATGTACTCTCCGATCACGCCGAGCGCCAACAGTTGAACGCTACCGATGAACAGCACGATGAGCACGATTGACGCCCAGCCAGGGGGCGGATTGACGCTCGACAATCGCATGTATACCGCCCACACGCCGCCAGCAGCCGAGAGGATCGCCGTGACGATCCCGGCCACGGTCGCCAGACGCAGCGGGACGTACGAGAATGACACCATCCCATCGATCGCCAGACGACTGAGCTTGCGCCAGGTCTGACGGGGTGCTCCGACTCGCCGGGTGGCCCGCTCGATCGGAACCCCACATTGCGTGAAGCCCACCCAGGCTCGCAATCCACTGAGGTAGCGGCTACGCTCAGGCAAACGCTTCAGGGCGTTGACGACCGGACGGGTCATCACCGAGAACAGCCCTGAATCCACAGGCAGCGGGGTCGAGGTCATGCGACTGAGCATCCGATAGAACGCGAAGACCACGGCGCGCTTGATGATCGACTCCTTGCGCTTGGTCCGGATGGCGTAGACGACATCGTAACCTTCGCGCACCTTGGCCACCAGCGTCGGCAAATCTTCCGGGGCATCCTGCAGATCCCCATCCATCAGCGCGATGAGCTCGCCGCTCGCATGATCCAGGCCTGCGGTCACCGCGATGGTCAAGCCGAAGTTCCGTGAGAGCTGGACCGCTCGAATGTGCGAGTCAGCCGCGAGGCGCTCCAAGATGTCCCCCGAACGGTCCGTGCTGCCATCATCCACGAAGATGATCTCATAGGACACCCCCATCTCCCACAGGCAGCGGGTGAGCCGCTCGGCCAGCTCTAGCAGAATCGCCTCCTCGTTGAAGATGGGAATGATCACAGAAAGCGCTGGCGCGCAAGCGACGCTTCCCCCGATCTCTCCTGGCTTGGGCATGTCACGTCCCAGTGGTGATGCGTTCTCGCTCGGGAACTTCTTGCGGCTCGTAAAAAATAATTCGGCTGCCTGCGTGCTCGAACCGAAACGGCACATGCAGCAGATCGCGGAGCGCTTCGCTCACGCGCTCATGATCTGTGGGCCTGGCGAACACCAGGAAAAACCCGCCCCCGCCAGCCCCCAGTAGCTTGCCGCCGATCGCCCCGGCCCGGAGAGCCGCGTCGTACATCTCGTCGATCTGCGCCGTGGAGATTCGGTCGGTCAGGCTCTTCTTCAGCTGCCATCCGTCATGGAGCAGGCGGCCGAGTACTGCGATGTCCTCCGTCCCCTGCAGCAGGCGAATCGCTTCATCCACCATCTGGTGCATCCGCTGCAGTTCGGCGACCTTGCGCTCGGTCGCCTTGATCTGCTCCGCGGCGATCTCAGACGCATTGCGGGAGACCCCGGTGAAAAACAGCATGAGATGGTCTTGGAGCTCCGCGAGGCGATCCTCCGCCAGCATGACGGGCGAGACGTGAAACGTGCCATCCCGCAGAAATTCGATGCGATTCAATCCGCCGAAGGCGGTGATCACCTGGTCCTGGCATCCGACATGTTCGTTGAGCCGCTCCTGCTCCACATGAATGGCATCGCGGGCGAGCTGGGCTTTGCTGGGCATCATTCCCTTGAGCCCATACAGGGCGTGCAGCAGGCCAACGGTAAATGAGGAGCTTGAGCCTAAGCCCGTCCGCGCTGGCAGATCTCCGGTATGGTGGAGCTCAACACCCTGCGTGATGTTGAGAAATTTCAGCGTCTCCCGGACCACCGGATGCTGGATCTTAGAGGCATCGTTCACCAGCTCGATCTGCGACCAGACAACCCGGCTGGCGTAGTCAAAAAACGGCGGCAGCCACCGGCACGAGAGATAGCAGTACTTGTTCATAGTGGTCACGAGCACGGCACCCCCGCGCTCGCGATACCACGCGGGATAATCCGTGCCGCCCCCGAAGAGCGAGATGCGAAATGGCGTTCTGCTAATGATCATCGAGCGGTGATTTCCTGAGTGACCGTCTGTTGCCGGATGAGGCGATGCGACACCATCTCGTTGATGTGCGCTGCGGTCTTGGATCCGAACTTCCGCTCGACCATCTCCAGATACCGCGGGTTGGAGAAATAGACGTGAAACGCGTGATCCCGAAACTTGAGCACCTCAGCGCCGGAAAGATGCTTCGTCGGCAGCGGCAGCGTATCCACCGCATGCTGGGAATAGCCGGACCACCGCTCGGGCAGCCGCCACCCCTCCTTCAACGCCGCGTCATACAGCGCGCTACCCGGATACGCCATGGCCGAGTAAAAATTCGCAAACTCGCAGTTGAGCTCAAGGGCCAGATCCAAGGTTTCCTGCATCGTGGAGAGATCATCTTCAGGCAACCCGAAGATGTAATTGCCGATCACGTGAATCCCGGCTGCTTGGACCCGGCGGATGGTCTTGGCGATGTCCTCCTCCCCGATGCCTTTCTGCACGTCATCGCGCACCCGGGCATTGGCCGCTTCGATCCCGAACGCGAGCCAGTTGACCCCGGCCGCTTTAAGCTTCTCGATCATGTCTTCGCGGACCGTGTCCACGCGGGTGTAGGCCCAAATGTTGAGGTCGTAGCCCCGCTCGATGATCGCCTCGCAGATTCCCACGACGTGCCGCGGATTTAAGACGAACATTTCATCCGCGATCTTGATGTTGCGCACGCCGTACTCGTTCACGAGCCGGTCGATCTGCGCGATGACCTTCGGGATGCTCCAAAACCGGTAACTGTTGACGGAGTCCTTGTACCCGAGCTCCTTCTCGCCGCTCTTAAACGGTGCTTGGATGCAGCAGAACGTGCAGTGGTAGGGGCAGCCCAGGGTCGTGTAAATCGCCGCGTACGGTTGCCGCACCAACCCATCGAAACAGTGCCAGTTGTGGGCGCGGTACTTCTCCATCGGCAGCAGATCCCAGGCGATCTCCGGCATCTCCTCATCAAGCTGTTTGACGAGGGGGGCGGAGGGATTGCTGTGGATGCCGCTCCCCTCCCGCCACCAGAGGCCGCGAATCTTCCGAGGATCGATGGTCGAGGACGACGCCAGCGCACTTGCCAGGTCCAGCAGCGTATAGAGCCCTTCTCCGCCGCCGACGTAATCCGCGTCCTCTTCGCGCAGCGTCTGCTGCGGCAGGGCGGCCACATGGCCGCCGACTAAGCACACCGTCGTGTCCACCCCGGCCTGTTTGATGGCGGTGCACGTCGCCCCAGCCGCGGTCATGTTCTGCGTTGAGGCGGAGGGCTGATGGCCATAGACGACCACGGCGGTCAGGCGAGGCTGAAGCAGAGCCAGGCGATCCGCCACCTGCTGCGGGGTCAGCTCTTCGGCTTCAGCGTCAATGATGGCGACGGAAAAGCCCCGCCGGCGCAAAAATGTCGCCATCAGTCCGGCCCAAACCGGCGGCTCAATCGCGGTGAGCGTATTGCTTAAGCCCTGGTAGATCTGCGTGCGGCTCCCCGGATTGACCAGCACGACGTTAAGCGGCATCATCCCATCTCCTCACACATTGGCATACTCGTTGCGACGAATAATTTGATAGCCTTTGATCAGCTCGGCGATCCCGGCGCGCAGCGACACCTGCGGCGCAAATCCCGTGCGCTCGATTTTCTCATTGCTCACGATGTAGTTGCGCTTGTCTGTATCTTCGCCGATTTCCGCCTCGGTGAAATACAAGCCGGGAACCTGCTTCTTGATTTCCTCGCACAGCTCTCGCTTGGACAGATTGGCGTCGGAGAGCCCGACGTTGTACGCCTGCCCCTGCATCTGATCAAAATGGCTGAGGCCATGCAGGAAGACCCGCGCCACATCGCGGATATGGATGTAGTTGCGCTTAAAGTGCGCCTGGAACAGGACGATGGCTCCATCGGTCACGGCGCGGTAGACGAAATCATTGACGAGCAAATCCAGCCGCATCCGCGGGCTGATGCCGAAGACCGTGGCCAGCCGGTACGTCAGGCTATGGCCCGCGGCGAGCACCGCTTGCTCCGCCTCCACTTTCAACCGGCCGTACACCGAAATCGGCCTCAGCGGAGTCTCCTCCGTGCAATGAATGCCGTCTTGCCCGATGCCGTAGCCGCTGTTCGTCGTCGGATACATGATGCGCTGCTGGGGCTGCCGGAGTTTGAGCAGCATCAGGATCGCATCGAGGTTGACGCTCTTCGCCTCCAAAGGATCTTTATCGCACAGCGGAGCCCCGGTCAGGCACGCCAGCGGCAGCACGACGTCCATGCCGCTCAGCAGCCGGCGCATGAGCGCCTCATCTCGCGCGTCGCCTCGCACAATCGTCAGGGTGCGCTGATGGCAGCAATCCAGCAGCGAGGGTTGGTCGTACAGGAAATTGTCGACGACCGTGACCTCGTGCCCTTCCGACAACAGCGCGGGCACGAGCATCGATCCCAGGTAGCCGGCACCGCCCGTCACAAGGATGCGCATGTCGAGGTCACCTCCAATACAACATGACGCCGGCCGCGGCCACCCAGAACATCACCGTCATCTGCATGGGGCGATCCGTCAGCAGCAGCTGGATCGGATCGCCGCCTTCCTGCCGTTGATACACCAAATAGAGGTAGCGAAAAAATCCGTAGAGCACAAAGGGCGCGGTCACCACCGGGCCAGGGGCATGAAACTGCCGGGCCACCTCATCGCTGGCCGTATAGAGGAGGTAGCTGACGATGGCGGCGGAGGTAACGATGCCGATCATCATGTCCAGAAACGGCACGGTATACTCATCCAAGACTTGCCGATGCCCCGGAGCCTCATGGGCCAGCAGGGTCAACTCCGAGCGCCGCTTGCAAAATCCAATGAAGAGGGCCAGCAGCGTCGTGCAGATGAGCAGCCACGTGCTGACCGCGCCGTGAATCACAGCCGCCCCGGCGAGCACGCGCAGCAAATAGCCTGCGGCCACGACGAACACATCCACGATCACCTGATGTTTCAGCCAGCGGCTGTAGCAGAAATTCAGCGCCCAATAGGCCATCAGCACACCGGCAAAGCCGGCAGACAACCTCACACTGCCGAGCAACGCCGCAAGCCAAAGGACCACCATCATCAGCCGCGCCGTGCTCACCGAGAGTTCGCCAGCCGCAATCGGGCGAAACCGTTTGCGCGGATGCACGTGATCCTGCTCGCGGTCCACGATGTCATTCAACAGATACACCGAGCTGCTCATCGCGCAGAACAACGCGATCGCCGCCAGGGTCGCTTCGACAGCGCCAGAGACTCCTAAGCGCTGCGAAAAGAACAACGGGGCGGCGACAAAGAGGTTCTTCACCCATTGCTCAGGACGCAGGGCAACCCACATGGCCCGCAGCTGGCCTCGAGCTCGCGCGGCCTTGGGCTCGATGACCGCAGCCGTGTCGGTCAGCTGGTCGATGGCGTCCATTAAAATGGCCCTTTGAACCGCTGTTCGTAGCTGTAGAATGACTCGTCGCTGAGGTCGGTTTGACCAAGATCCAGCATCCGCTCCACCACCCGGATGATCTCCACCGCCGATGGATAGAACAACGTTTCCAGCGGCCGGGTCGTCGGGCACGGAGTCGGCGCATACCCCAACCGCTCCACCGGGCGCTTCAATGAGCCAAAGCACCGGTGGCTGATCCGTGCCGCCACTTCAGCCCCGAAGCCGCAGAAGACCCAGTCGTGGTCGACGACGATGCAGTGCTTGGTCTTCTCCACCGAGGCCGCAATCACATCTTCCTGAAACGGCGAAACGGTCCGGACGTCGATCACCTCAAGCTCTATCCCTCGCTTCTTGGCCAAGACCTCGGCGGCCTTCACGGCCTCCACGTTCATCCAGGACGTCGCCACGACCGTCGCCGCATCGCCTGCGCGAAGCACTCCAGGCGGCCCCAACGGAATCACGCACTCCTCATCAACCTCGCCCGCGATGTCGTAGAGCCAGCGGTGCTCGAGGAAAATCACCGGATTGTCGTCTCGGATCGAGGAGCGCATCAAGCTGTACGCATCCTGCGGCGTCGTCGGCAGCACCACTTTTAATCCCGGAAAGTGCGCGAAGATGCTGTGCATCGACTTGCTGTGCTGCGCCGATTGGCCCCAGCCGCGGCCGATCATCGCCCGGATGACGAGCGGGAGGCGCAACCGCCCGCCGCTCATGTAGCGCAGGTTGGACGCCATGTTCGCGATTTGATTCATCCCCAGCAGCATGAAGTCTGCGCGGATATGCACATGGATGGGCCGCAGACCCGACAAGGCTGCCCCTAAGGCCACCCCGGTCATCGCCTCTTCCGACAGCGGCGTGCCGAACACCCGCCGCGCGCCAAATTGCTCCACGAGCCCCTTCGTGCTGCCATAAATCCGTTTGTGGTCAGGGACGTCAAGACCGAACACAAACACGTCCGGATCCGCCTCCATTTCTTTCACCAGGGCGCGATTCAGCGCTTCACGATACGTCAGCGTCTTGGAGCTCATCCCGTCACCACATCCGTGTAGAGTTCTGACGCAGGTGGTAGCGGGGCCTGCTGAGCCTGGGCCACGCTGCGGTCAATCTGCCGTGCAACCTCAATGCGAATCGCCTCCAGCTCTGGCTCAGAGTAGCCGTCTTGGAGCAACTCTTTCTCAAACCGTCGTACCGGGTCGAGCCGCTCCGCTTCTTCCGGGGTCGGCCGACGGCGGTAGCCGATGTGGAAATCTTCCCCAGGGCCTACGTGCTCGAGAAACCGCAAATAGGTCAAATGCAGGAATCCCGGCTTAGGTTCCTCGGCCATGCGCTTGAGCATCTCGCGCGTCAGAGCGATTACGCCCTGCAGGTCGCTGCCGTCGCCGCTGGCGACATGGCAGTTGAACCCCGCCACCGCTTCCGGAATCGAGCGAAACCCTTGCCGCTCCGATGTCGGGGTGTGGATGGCCAGCCCATTGTCCTCGCAGACGAACACCATCGGAAGCTGCCGCAGCGACGCAAAATTCAACGTCTCCCAAAACACGCCTTCCTCAACCGCGCCATCGCCGAAAAAGACGACGGCCAACTCGCGAGATTGCCGGTAGACGCTGGCCAAGGCGGCACCCGCCGCCAGCGGAATCGGTGTGCCCACCACCGCCGACGTCGCCATCAGTCCGTGCTCCGGCGAGCACATATGCATGGAGCCAGCCTTGCCTTTTGCCGGCGCGGTGAGGCGGCCGTACATTTCCGCGAAAAATCCATCCACATCATCCGACATGGACAAATACAGCACATGATTCCGATACGTTCCGAACGCCTTGGTCCCCTTCGGCAGGCAATGGCCCACCCCCACCGGAATCGCCTCTCCGCCGATGCCGAGATGCGCCGCCGTCTTGATCTGATCCGAGGGATATTCTTTCCGGATGCGCTCTTCCACCAGGCGGCCCAGCAGCAGCTTCCGGAAGAGCCCGAGGGCTTCTTGCTTCTTCAGTTTCACTCCGCCTTCGCACTGGATCATGCTCCACTCCTTACGGCCGGCATCTCCTGCTGCGTGCCCACAAACCATTGGTACGTCGCTGACAGCGCCTCCCGGATCGTGTGTCGGGGCCGCCATCCCATCTGGTACAGCCGGCTCCCATCCAGCACTTTGACCGGAATGCCGTCAGGCTTGCTCGCATTAAACTGCAACGCGCCTGAAAACCCGACCACCTCTTTGATGAGCTCGGCCACGTCCTTGATGGACACATCCCAATCGCCGGCGATGTTGATCGGCTCAGCACCCTCATACGCGCGCAACACGAACAGGCACGCGCTCGCCAAATCGTCCGCGAAGATGAAGCCCCGCCGGGGCCGCCCGGTCCCCCACACCTCGACGGAGGCCGCCCCTCCCTCCTTCGCCTCGTGCATCTTGCGGATGAGTGAGGCGATGACGTGCGACCGGTCCGGGTGGAAATCATCACCCGGCCCAAACGCATCGCCGGGAATGCCGACGATGAACATGGCCCCGAATTGTTGGCGGTACGCCTGGCACAACGTCATGCCGGCAAGCTTGGCCACGGCATACGGCGCATTCGTGGGCTCCAGCGGCCCGGTGAGCAGGGATTCAATCCGCATCGGTTGAGGGCAGTGTTTCGGATAGCTGCACGAGCTGCCCAAGTACAACAGCTTGCCCACCCCATGCCGATAGGCGCTGTCGATGAGATGGCACGCCACCAGCAGGTTATCCTGCATGAACTCCGCAGGAAAGGCTTGGTTGGCGTGAATCCCCCCGGATGCTCCCGCGGCGATGATCATCGCCTCGGGCGAGGTCCGGCGGAGAAACGCGTCGACCGCTGCGCGATCGGAAAAATCAGGGTCGCGCTCCTCAATGAGCAGGCAGCGCTGGCGCTTGAGCGCGCGCACGATAGCCGCCCCGAGCAGCGTGGTTTGCCCTGCCACGTAGATCGTCGCGTCGCTTCGCATGCGGTTAGGCCGAGGCCCCCTCCTCAGCCAATCCCTTCTCAGTCAGCGTGCAGAGGATATGTCCGATGGTGATGTGGGCCTCCTGGATCCGCTGCGTATTCTGGGAGGGGACCACCAGCGGTAGATCCACCATCGTCGCCAAGAGTCCGCCGCTTTTCCCCAGCAGCCCCACGGTCGTGGCGCCCTTTTTCTTGGCTTCTTCAACGCCCCGGACGACATTCTTTGAAAATTTCCCCGCCAACGGCGAATAGCCGCCGGTGCTGATGGCGACGGCGACATCATCGGCCGTCACCAACGCCTCGACTTGCCGCGAGAAGATTTCCTCAAAGGAGAAATCGTTGCCGATGGCCGTCAGCACCGAGGTGTTGACCGTCAGCGACATCGCCGGCAACCCTGGCCGCACATCGTGGAATTGCCCCACGAACTCCGCCGCCAGGTGCTGGGCATCCGCAGCGCTCCCCCCGTTGCCAAAGAACACGATCTTGCCGCCGCGCCTCAACGCCTTGACCATCGCCGCGGCAATCGCATTGATCGCCTCGGCGTGCTCCTTGAGTTTGATCTTCGTCTGCGCGCTGTCTTCCAGCTCGCTCGCGATCAGCTCCAACCCGGTTGCCGCTTCCACTGCCGTCTTCATCCCCCCGCGCGCCTCCTCTTAGGTCGGTGATACAGCGAACTGTTCCTTGAGCGCATTGACGGTCATCGCCAAGCCCTGCTCCAGGGAAACGGCGGGCTGCCAGTTCAGCACCTGGCGCGCTCGCGCGTTATTGCACACCTGATTGCTCGGCCCGAATGCCGGCTGATGCAGGCACTGCACCTTCGCCCCGAGCAGCCGTGCGATATGCTCCGCCACGTCTCCTAAACCATGCGCCGTGCCGGTGCCCAAATTCACCGGCCCGCCGATAAAATCGGATTCCGCTCCCTTCAGCAGCGCCTCAACCATGTCCTGCACAAATGTAAAATCCCGCCTGACCTGCTCGCTTCTGACGGTGATCGTCCCGCGCTCGCACGCTTCCTTGATCAGCGCAGGAATCAAGAAGTCTGCCGATTGCCGCGGGCCATACGTGTTAAACAGCCGGAAGACCACCGATGGCACGCCGTACTGCCGATGGAATTCCTCGCACAACAACTCCCCGATTCGCTTCGTCATGACATACACGCCCTGGGCCGGATCGATCGGGTGCTGCTCATCGATGGGCAGATATTTCGGCACATTGGTATAGAGCCCGCCGGCTGAGGTAAAAATAAATTTGGTCACCGCGCACCGCCGCGCGATCCGCAGCATGTTGGCGATCCCCATGACGTTTTGGCGATAGGTCAGCTCCGGGCTGCGCTCCGCGGCCGTCAGCATGGAAAACGCCGCCAGGTGGTAGATGACATCGAAGCGCTCCGTCCCTGCCGCCGGAAGATCCCACGCCACGGCATCGGCGTGCAGGTAGGTGATGCGGTCCATCACCGGCTGCAGCCGATCCGGCGAATCCGCGCAATCCAGCACCGAAACCTTCGCCCCCTTCGCGATCAGCGCGTCCGTCAGATGGGAACCAATGAACCCGGCTCCGCCGGTCACTAACACCGGCCGCTGCGCCCACCAGGAGTCGGTCATGGCTCGCCCCTCATACCAGCACTCGGTCGGCGGCGGCATGGGTCCGCCAGAACGCCAACGTCTCGGCGAGCGTTTGGCGCAGCGGAATCTGCGGCTGCCAGCCGAGGCGCTGTAATTTGCTCGGATCGCCGATGAGCGCGGCATCATCCGCCTGGCGGATCCGGCCGGCATCGACCACGACGCGAACCGGCCGTCCTGACAGCGCGATCAGCTCGGTGAGTATTTCCTGCAGCGACGTGCCGATCCCGGCGCACACGTTGTAGGCCTCGCCGGGCGCGCCGCGTTCAGCCAGGAGCCGCAAGGCATTGGCTCCATCGCGCACATCCACAAAATCCCGGATCATCGCCAGATCTCCCACCGGCAAGGCCTCGGCCTCATGCTGCTCGATGCGCACGATCCCCCGGGCGAAATCTGACACGGCATCTCTGGTCTTTCGCGGGCCGATCAGCGCAAATGGGCGCGCGCGGATAACCTTGAGATTCCGGCTTCGCCAATACATGTCTCCCAGCATTTCCTGAGCGATCTTGCTCACGGCGTACGGGCTGCCTGGGCCAAAGGGCTGTGTTTCAGGGATCATCCCGGCTCCTGACGCGCCCCCATAGGCGGCACTCGAGCTGACCAACACGGCGACAGCCTCGCTCGCCGAGGCGTGCATCGCCTCGAAGAGGTACAGCGTGCCGAGCACGTTCGCCGTGAATGTCCCGACAGGATCCTCCCACGAGGGACCGATATAGCCCTGGCTGGCCAAATGGAACACCGCGTCGGGTCGTGCCTCAGCCACCACCCGGTGGAGGGCGGCGCGATCCGACAACTCAATCTCCACGGTGCGGATCTGCTGTGCGAAATGACGAAGATTCTCGGCCTGCCGGTGGACCGTCCCCCAGACCTGCCAGCCGCGCGCGAGCATCAGCTCGGCCAAGTGCGAGCCGATGAACCCGCCGCAGCCGGTGATCAAGCACGTTTGGCTGGATGCTCTTCCCATGCCCCGCGCCCAGGTTCAAGACTTACCGTGACACCGCGCTGTGCCGCCTCATACGCCGCGAGGACGAGGCGAATGCCCTCGACCCCGTCTGCTCCGCTGCCGAGCGGCTCGCGTCCCTCGGCGATGGCCGAGGCGAATTCCCGCCATTCGTCTTTCCATGACGAATCTTGGCCGCGAAACTCGACCACCTCTTCAGCAAACGGCGCATCGAAGGCGCGACGGCCCAGCATCACTCGCTCGTTGCCGTAGCTGCCGCCCAACCCTTCGATGACGGCATACCCATCTCGGCCGAAGACTTCCAAGGAAAAGATATTCTTCCATTGGGTGAGGCTGGCATGGATGGAGGCCATCTGGCCTGCCGCCGTCTGCAACAGCACGAATCCGTTATCCTCAAGCGGCCCGGTCTGCCAGTACGATGTGCCGACGAAGCCGGTCACTTTCTGGAAATCGCCCAGGAACATCCGCGCCAAATCAATCGCATGAATCCCCTGCTCCATCAACTGCCCGCCGCCGACGATTGCCGGATCCGCTCGCCATTCCTGCTCATAGCCGGGGCGGCCGCAAATGCCATAGCGGCACCGCACGAAAATAAGAGGCCCGGTGTTGCCCTGATCGACCCAGTGTTTCGCTCGGATCACCCCGGGATGATGCCGGTGGTTAAATCCGCATTTCAACACCCGTTTGGCCGCCCATGCGGCGGCGACCATCTCGGTCGCCTCCTCCAGCGTGCGCGCCAACGGTTTTTCGCACAACACGTGCTTGCCGCTCGTGACGGCGGCCAGCGTAATCGCATGATGCAAATGGGGCGGCGTGCACACCAGAATCGCGTCAAGATCATCCCGCTGAGCCACCCAATCCCAGCCCACCGCCGCCTCGCATCCAAGCGGACGGGCCAGCGCTTCAGCGGACGCCAGATGCTCCGACGAAATGACGACAATCTCCGTGTTCGGAAACGCCTTCAGAATAGGAGCTCGCCGCTTCGCCTGAAGCCCTGCCCCGACGATGCCAACTCTCATGATCGTTGCTCCTCAGCGCCTGTCCCACGCCCTGCCGCAGCTGCCGAAGGCAGCGCTGCGCGAAGCGCAGGACCCTTCGGGCCAGCGGCAGGGCGTGGGACCGTCCCCCGGCCGATGCCGATGTACTGGCAGCCAGCCTTCATGACCATCGCCGGATCCAGGAAGTTTTTCGTATCCAGAATCAACGGAGTTCGCAGCGTATTTCGCAGCGCGCGAAAGTCTAGCTCGCGAAACTCCGGCCACTCGGTGCTGATGACCAACGCATCCATCCCTTCAGCCGCTTCGTAGGCGCTGTGGCATAACCGGAAGGTCATGGCGGAGCGCAGTTCCGACATATCCGCCTTTGGGTCATAGGCGCTGACCTGGGCCCCGGCAGCCACGAGATGGCCGATAAGCTCCAAGGCCGGAGACCGCCGCAAGGTGCTCGTCCCGGCTTTGTACGTCAAGCCCAGCAGGCCGACCTTCAAGCCGCTCAGCGTCCCAAAACGGTGTGTGAGTCGAGTCAGGACTAAGCGCTTCTGTCGTTCATTGACCTCGAAGATCGCATCGAGCAAGGGGGTCGCGCTCTCGTGGGCGCGTCCGACATGTTGAAGCACTCGCAGATCGCGCGCTAAGGTCCCGCCGCCAAAGGGTGCTCCTGGCACGACCAGCGCATGCCGGCCGATGCGCTCATCGGCTCGCAGCGCGTCGGCGACTTTCAGACCATCCGCGCCGACCGCATCGCAGAGCTGCCCTAATTCGTTCGCGAAACTGACACAGGTGGCGAAAAACGCGTTGAGCGCGTGCTTGGTCATTTCGGCCGTGGCCAGGTCCATGAAGATCCGCGGCGAGGGCACGTCGCTGAAGAACGCATCGACCGCCTCCTTCGCGCTCTCATCCTGTGCCCCGATGATCAGCATCGTCGGATTCAAGAACCGCGCGAGGGCGTTCCCCAGCCGCAAATTCTCCGGCACATACGCCAGGCGGGGAGGCTGCGTCGGTTGGGCCTGTTGGAGGATGTGGCTCAACCGCTGGCAGGTGCCGACCGGCATCTGGCTTTCCATGAGGACCATGGCGCGCGGTTGCAGCCACGGCGCGATCGCGCGGATGGTCTCACGCACCGGGCTGACATCGATCTCATCGTTGGCATCCACCGGGGTATCGAAGGCAATGATCACCGTTTCGGCGCGCCGCACCGCCTCCTCAAGATTCGACGTAAAGGTCAGCCGGCCATCCGCGAGATGCTGCTGGATCAACTCGGCGAGTCCCGGCTCAAACAGCGGCGGCTCACCGCGCATGAGTCGCTCGATGCGCTCGCGATCGGCATCGACGCCAATGACGCGGTAGCCAAGCTTCGCAAGACAGGCCGAGGTGACCACGCCCAAATGCCACAACCCAATCGTGCACACCTGCGTCGCTCGTCGTGGCATCAATGCACACCGGCCAACACGTTCAAATATTGCTGGATCGCCACGCGGATCGCATCTTCCGAGGTCAGCTTCGCCGACCAGCCAAGCGCGTTCACCTTGCGCACATCCAGGTAGACCGTCGCCTGGTCTCCGGGCCAGCCTTCCGCCCCTCCGGTGTACCGAAAACGCACGTCCTTCAATCCCATTTCTTCCAGCAGGATGCGCACAATCGTCATCACCGAGGCGGATGAGCTCGTCCCGACATTGATGATGTCGCATGCCGGATCCTGCGGCGAAAATACGCGCGTCACCAGATGCAGCATTCCGTCAACGCACTCATCCACGAGAAAATAATTTTTGGCCCCGCTGCCATCGCCGAGGATTTCCATCTCGCGCGGGTTCTTGGACAGCTTCTTCACGAAATCGCAGATGCAGCTATGCCCCATCCGAGCGCCGATCGCATTGCCCAGCCGCACAATCCTCGCGCGAAGATGAAACATTTCGCAGTAGGCGCTGATCATGCCTTCGCAGGCCAGCTTGCCTGCGCCATAGAGCGACAGCGGCATCAACGGCCCGTACGTCTCCGGGCTGGGGCTGACCGTGGCCCGGCCGTAGACCGCGCCGCTAGAGGTAAACACGATCGGCCCAATACCGTGCCGGCGCATCGCCTCCAGCACATGGTACGTCGCCACGACGGCGTGCTTGATGTCCAGCTCCGTATTCTTTAACCCGGCAGGAATGTCGGTGTTGCCCCCCAGGTGCCAGACGAATTTGGTCCCGGCCATCGCCTGAGCGACGCGATCGCGATCGAGCAAATCCGCCTCAACGAACGTGATCCGTCCGCTGCGCGCGTGCGGCTCAACCCAGTTGATCCCTCGGCAGAGATTGTCGTACACCGTGACCTCGCAGCCGGCGTCCACCAAGCGATCCACCAGCACGCTGCCGATGAACCCAGCGCCCCCGGTGACGAAAAACGGGCCCAGTGATTTGATCTCGCTCATGAGGACGGCCTTGTTGGATCGAGAATGTAGTCGACGGCTTCGTCAAAATTCTCCGCCAGATACGTGGGAAAGAGCTGCTTGCGCTTCATCACCCGTGTTAACAACGAGCTGGTGTGGCCCACCAGGATGGTATGGCAGCCTGCCCGCTGCCCGGCTTCAACATCCACCAAGCCATCGCCGACCATAAATGACGACCTCACCTCGGAGGCTCGCTCCCTGGCGGCCTGCAGAATCAGTCCCGGCTGCGGTTTGCGGCACGCGCAGCGTTTGCGGTATGGCTTTCGCGCAGCCTGAGGGTGGTGAAGGCAATAGTACTCTCCGTCGAGGCGCACCCCTTCGCGCGCCAGCAGCCGCTGCGCCTTGGCTCGGATGCGCGCGAACATCCGCAGCGTTAACTGGCCTTTGGCGATCCCTGGCTGATTGGACACGAGGACCACCTGAAACCCGGCCGCCTGAAGGGTTTTAATCCCTTTGGCCACGCCGGCCATCAGGCGAAATTGCTGCGGCCTCAGCGGCGTTTCGACGCGCCCATGCTCGGGGACGTAGATGAGATGATTCACGACGCCATCGCGATCCAAGAAGACGGTTTTGCTCATGATGCAAGGTGCTCTAGATGTTCAAGATGATCCGCGACCCGGTGGCCTCGAACCGAAAGGCGATTTCCTTCAGCGATTCCTTGGCCAGCAGGGCGCGAATGCGATGCTTGGCCTCAGGGTGGCAGTAGAGCATCAGAAACCCGCCGCCGCCGGCACCCATCAGCTTGCCGCCTAAGGCACCGGCCTCCATGGCGATCTGATACCAGCGATCAATGCTGCCGTTGGAGATGTTGCCGCCGAGCTTCTTCTTGGAATCCCAATGCGCATGGAGCAGCCGGCCGAATCCGTCAAGGTCACCGGCTTCAAAGGCCGTTTTCGTTTTCAGGCCGATCCGCTTGATCTCATGGAGACTTTCCAGCGCCTGGCCGTTCCCGCTGGAGATCGCTTGCGCGTGCCCGGCTTGAATCTCGCTGGCCGTGCGTGAGAAGTTGGTGTAAAAAAACACCAGGCGGTTTTCCAGCTCTGAGACGACATGCGGATCGACCTTCAGGGCATGCACCGCCACTTTCCCTTTAGTGCTAATGCCAAGCGAGAGCAGCCCGCCATAGGCCGCCACATATTGATCCTGCAGCCCGCCCGGCTCTTTCAGGATGATCCGCTCGATCGTCAGCGCCTCACGGGCCAGGGTCTCTGGGGTGGGGTGCTCGCCTTTATAGGCGTGCAGGGCGTTGAGCAGCCCCACCGTGAAGCTGCTCGAGGTGCCTAACCCTGTGTTCGCCGGCACATCGGAGATGGAGACGATTTCAATGCCTGGGGCGATCTTCAGCAGCTCCAGCGCCTCCCGGACCACGGGATGCTGGATTTCCTCACGCGTCTTCACCACTTCTTTGCGATGGTAGCCGGTAAACCGCACCGTCTCCTCGAAATGCTTCTTGACGACGATGAACACAAACCGGTTGACCGCCGCCGTCAAGATCAGCGATTCAAACTGCTCGTAATACGCCGGCAGGTCGGTGCCTCCCCCGCCCAACGGGATGCGCACCGGCGTTCGAGAAATAATCATCGGGCCAATCCCGTGCGTTCCACGTATCGCTCAAACCGGGCCAAGCCCGGCGGGGCGCCGACTTCGTAAAACGGCTCGGCCACCATGTACGACGCCAGCGCATCCCGCGCAATCAGCCGCTCATAGAGCGTATCCATGTCGCAAAACGTCTTGGAGGGGATGAGGCGCAACACCGATTTTCTAAAGATGCGTAGGCCGTAATCGATCGTATCCAGCCCAGGCACGCGGCCCTGCCTGGTGTAGAGGGTCACAAAACCGCCTCGCACCTTGGCATTGCTGCGGCCATACCGCCCGCGATTCTTGAACGCCACCATCAGCGCCGTGAGGTCCCGCCGCAGAAAATACGTAATCGGCTCCATCGGGTTGATCGGCAAGTAGGAGTCGCCATTCAGCACGCAAAACCGCTCATCGAGCAATGCGGCCGCATGCTTCAACGCCCCGGCTGTTCCGAGCAACCGCCGCCCCTCTTGTGCATACGCGATGCGCATGCCAAACGCCCGGCCATCCTTGGCAAACGCTTGAATCTGTGCTGCGCGGTGGCCGACGCAGAGCACCACATCCCTTAACCCGTGCCGCGCGAGCCACGACAGCTGATACTGCAGGAATGGTTTCCCCTGCACGCGGACCAGGACTTTTGGGAGCCGGTTCGTCAGCGGTCGAAGCCGCGTGCCAAGCCCGCCGGCCAAAATCACCACCTGCATCGCGCGTCAGGCGAAGAACGACCGAACGCTCTCGGCCGCATACACTAAGTCGTCCTCGGTCAGATATTGATGGACCCCGAAATGCAGCCCGGTCCTGCCAATGCGCTCGGCCACGGGAAAGGCCCCTGGGGTGTACCCCAGAAACTGAAACGCCGCATGCTGTGTGGGCAGCGAGCCGAAGAGCGTCTTGCACTGAACGCCCCGCTCCTCCAAATACTGATACAGCGGCTCCATTGATGCGGCCGGGTCGCGCAGCACGAACGGCACCGCATGAGGGCAGATCACTTCGCCAGGCCCGTCGCGATAGAGCACGAGATGTTCTTCGAGCGGGCTGAGCAATTCCCACAATCGGGCCAGGTGCCGGCGGCGGATGGCAAACGTCTGGTCGATCATCTCCAACCCTTCCAGGCCGATCGCGGCCTCCAAATCATTCATCTTGGAATTGTAGCCCACGCGATCGAAGGCGAAATAGAGCTGCCCGCCGCGGCGGCCGTGGCTGCGGATGGAGCGGCACAGGGCGTCCAACGCCTGATCATGCGTGACGATCATGCCGCCTTCGCCGCTGCAGATCATGTGCGCGGCGTAAAAGCTGAATAAGGCCAGTTCGCCGAAGGACCCCACGAGTTTCCCGTTCAAGCTCGCCAGATGCGCCTCGCAGCAATCCTCGATGACCGCCAGCCGGTGCTGTCTGGCGATGGCGAGAATCTGGTCCATCTTGCATGGCTTGCCCATCGTATGCACGACTTGGATGGCGCGCGTGCGCGGCGTGATCGCGGCCTCAATCAGCGCTGGATTGATGTTCAAGGTTTCTAATTCCACGTCGACAAACTTCGGCGTCAGACCCGCGGCCAGAATGCAATTGCCGGTGGCCACAAAGGCGAGCGCCGGCGTGATCACCTCATCGCCGCGCCGCGCACCCCGGTCCAGCAAGGTCGACATGGCCACGATCCCTGCGTCGGTGCCTGAGCTTGTCGCGATGGCATACTGGTAGCCGAGCCGCTTGGCAAACCCTTCCTCAAGCCGCTTGACGTTGGGCCCTTCGGACACCCAATTGCGGTCAAGGGCCTCGGCCAGATACCGGCGGGCCGTTGATCCGACTTCGATGTGGCCGAACGTGATCCGGTACGACGGCGCTGCAGTAGATACGGGCATCAGTGGTCCTCTCTGTGTTGGGTGGTGAGGCTTACGCGACCTCGTGCGCTGCGACCTCAACCGCCTGAGGTGTTGTCATGACCGGATGGGCCAGCGAAATGATGCGCGCAGGAGACACCCCCAGCTTCAGCAGCCGCTCCACCCCGGTCGTATCGCCCCAGGGCCGGGACGCCTCGATGATGTAATCATAAGCCGCGGTCATGACGGTTTCGATCCCCTGCACCGGCTGGCCGAGAAACCGCTCGCGACGCAACGGCTCCTCCACCACACCGATGAGCTCGAGCTTCATTTCATGGATCGTGAGAAACGCGATCTCGGCCAGCTCTCCGGTGCCGGAGAGCAGGATGCGGCGCTGCCCCTCTTGGGCGACGAGTGCTAGCTGCTCGCGCAGCGAATGGCGCACGCGGCTGTACAACTGGAGCGAGTATTCGATGAATTCGTACGTCAGGCGGGACTTCTCGAGGATGCCTTGCGGGGTGATCAGGTACCGAAGCCGATTGCTCTTTGTACCGATGATCTTGACATAGCCCTTCTTGACCAACCGTCGCAGCATGAGGTTCGTCATGCCGAGGGCGACGCCGATCCGTTTGGAGATTTCGCGCTGGGAGGAATCGGGCGATCGGCTCAGCTCATCAAGCAGATGCATGTCGCGGTAGGTGTTTTGGGTCATCCGCCCACGCGTTCAATGGTTGAACGCCTTGCACCCACCACGATCATCCAATGATAGAGCAGCATTTATTGAGAGCGCTCGCAAGACTGGCCGAAGTACGTACGAGGAAGGTTCCCGTTCATGGACTGAACGTTACGGATGATACTCTATCCGATCTGACCGTTTTGTCAACTGAAAAAGACCATAGGCGGCCAGCAAAATCACATACGGCTCCATGGGCACGCGATGGCGGTAGGCGGATTCAAAAAACAGATGCGGCAGCGAGCGGCACACCAGCACGAGCAGAATCAGCCACCATCCCAGCCTCTGCGTGGGCGAGCGGATCGATTGCGCGAGCACGCGAAATAAGCCGATAAACGCCAACACATAGGCATAGCTCCACAGGCCGTAATAATAGGTGCTGCGCCGCAGAAGAAACACCGGATCAAATGACCCGTAGCCTTGATTCAAACATAGCGCTTTGAAATTTCCGATGACCTCCTGCGTCACCTTGACGAGGACAGTGATCGGCTGCTGCCGAAGTCGCTCCCGGGCGGCGACCGGATCCGTCCATGGATTAAACCAGGTCCGAACCTGCGCGGATGAATTGGGATTGATCATCCACTGCGCGCCCATGCGGCCCCGCAAGCCGCCCCCCTTCCCGGCGACAAACGGCGAGAGCACCACGAGAAATCCGACGGAGAGCATCGCCGCGTGCCACAGCGCCTTGCGCCATCCGACCACTCGCGACATGCCGAGCATCAACCATCCGAGCAGCCCGAGCCAGAAGACGCCATTGCCCTCGCGGGTCACCGTGGCCCAGCCGAGCAAGGCGCCAATCCCCAACATCCACCGGCCCCAGCGCGCCGGCTGCTGGACATACCGCACCAGGCACCAGACCACGAGCAAGGTCCAAAACAGATCCAACGCCTGGTGACCGATGGACGCGGCCGCGAAAATCATCGGAAAGTTCAGCGCCCCGAAGACCGCGGCCACCCGCGCGACCATGACACCGAAGAGCCGCTTGCCGATGCTATACAACAGCAGACAAGCTGACGCGCCGATGAGGGACTGGAGCGCGCACACGAGAAAATAGTTTCTCCCGGCGACATGATACACCGCGGCTAAAAATCGGACATAGCCTGGCGCAAACATGGGAATGTTTCCCCATCGAGGATCAACCGTTCCCTGCGCCAGCGCCCAGGCTAGGGCGTCATAGGCCGGTCCATCGGAACCTGCGTTGAGGAAGTCCGGGCTGTGCAAGATACGCACGGTATAGAACAGCCGAAAACCAAGTGCGAGCAGAAACACGCCCGCCAGAAACACGCGTTCGCGCCGCACCCATTGCCGCAGGCGCGCAGCGCCTGTTGCCACTCGTGCCACTCCTGTGGCGATCGCCGCACACAACCCCAATGCCGTGGCCAAGAGCGTCACCCAGGGATTGAGCGCAGCCGATGAGACCCAAAACCCCGCATAGCTGATCACCAGTGGCATCAGGTAGCCATCCGCCGCCCCGGGAGCAGCCTGCCGCCAGGCCGCCATGAAGCGGATCGTCCACACCAGGCCGATGGCCAGCGCCATGATCCAGAACACCTGCCAATAGCGCACATACCAGATGGAAAGCTCCAGACCGTGCTGGGACGTCATCTGCCAGACCAGCGTCGCCAGCAGCGCGGACAGATGCACGCCAAACCCTAACCGGACGGCATCCGCTAGGCTCCGACGAGCGCCGAGGAGCGCATTGTAGGCCAGCGTGTAGAGTGCGACACTCGCCCAATACAGCACCGGCAGCGGAAATCCGCGCTCATCGGCGATCGGCAGCGACAGCCGCACCAGGCCGCCGCGCCACCACCACACCTCGGCGAGCACCACGGCGCACAAGCCGACGCCGGCACAGACCGCCAGCGCCGCGCGCCCGACGGAGATGCGGGGTGGAGTCTTCCTCGGCAATTCAGCAACAGTCGTGGTCATGGCGCTGCGGCGCGGAACCAGGCGATGGTCTTGGCGAGCCCTTCATCCAGGGTCGTGCGCGGCTGCCACTGCAGCAGCGTCTTGGCGCGCGTCAAATCCGGCCGGCGCTGCTTGGGATCATCGATGGGCAGCGGGCGAAACTCGATCCGGCTCTTCGTTCCGGGAAACTGCGCGATGATTTTTTGCGCGATGTCGAGCATCGTCCGCTCATCCGGGTTGCCCAGATTGACCGGATCGTGAATGTCGCTGTCCATGAGCTTGCGGATCCCCTCGATGAGATCGTCGATATAGCAGAAACTCCTGGTCTGTGCGCCTTGGCCGTAGACCGTCAGGGGTTCCCCCTTCATGGCTTGCCAAATAAATGTTGGCACGGCCCGGCCATCATCCAGTCTCATGCGCGGCCCATACGTGTTGAACACCCGAATGATTCGAGTATCCACGCCGTGGGTGCGATGGTAGGCCATGGTCAAGGCTTCGGCGAACCGCTTGGCTTCGTCGTACACGCTGCGCGGCCCGACCGGGTTGACATGGCCCCAATAGGTTTCCGGTTGCGGATGCACGTCAGGGTCGCCGTAGACTTCCGAGGTGGAGGCCAGCAGAAATTTCGCGCGCTTGGCTTTGGCGATCTCGAGCGCGTTGAGGGTTCCCAGCGATCCAACCAGCAGCGTTTCCACGCCGTGCTTGAGATAATCGACAGGGCTTGCGGGAGAGGCGAAGTGCAGCACGTACTCCAGGGAGCCTGAGAGTGGGAGGGGTTGCGTGATGTCGTGCCGGCTGAGGGCAAACGCGGGCTTCGAGAGCAGATGCGCGATATTGGATTGCTGCCCGGTGAGAAAATTATCCACGCACACCACCTGATGCCCTTCGGCGATCAAGCGATCGCACAGATGCGATCCAATAAACCCCGCCCCGCCGGTCAAGAGGATGCGCATGTCGCGTTACTGTAGCCTACCCGTCCTGGCTGCGTCAAGCCGAACTCCGGCGTCCAAACCGAACGCGCTGGCCACCATCTGCGTGATGTGCTGGCCGATGCGGATGGAGGCGGTGGCGGCGGGCGAAGGCACGTTGCGGACGTGGACGGCGTTGATGGCGGTGGCGATATCAAAGTCATCCAGCAGTCTTCCCTGCTGGTCAACCGCTTGGGCCCGCACGCCGCTGCCATTGGGCGTGACGTCGCGCTCTTGAATCTCGGGCACCAACCGCTGCAAGGCTCGGACAAATGCCCGTCGGCTCCATGATCGATACGCTTCATGGAGCCCGGTGCGCCACTGGGTGCGGCTCATGCGCCAAAATCCTGGGAACCCGAGCATCGAGGCCAGATCCGGGAGGCTGACATCGGTCTTGCGATATCCTTCCCGCTTCCATGCCAGCACCGCGTTCGGGCCCGCGTGCACCCCGCCGTGGATGGACCGGGTGAAGTGCACGCCGAGGAACGGCATGGCCGGGTCCGGCACCGGATAAATCATATGCTTCACTAGATACCGCCGCTGCGGCCTCACATCGTAATACTCCCCGCGGAACGGAACGATCTGCACGTCCGATGATCCGTCCGCGGAGCGCGCAAGCCGATCGGACTGCAATCCCCCGCACGTGATCACATATGGCGCGCGGCACTCGCCCTGCGTCGTTTGCAGCACCCACTCGCTTCCCCGCCGGGCGATTCCCGTCACGCGCGTTGAGCACTGGATCACGCCTCCGCGCTGGCGAATGACCGAGGCCATCGCCTCAGCCACCTGCCCGTAGTCCACCAACCCGGCGCTGGGCACATGGAGGGCGGCGATGCCGCGCGCATGCGGTTCGAGCTCGCGGATTTCTTCCGGGCCGATCCGCCGCAGCCCGGCCACGCCATTCGCGATGCCGCGCTCATAGAGCGTCTGAAGCCTCGGCAGCTCGGAGGCCTGGGTGGCCACCACGAGCTTGCCGCACATCTCAAAGGGAATGGCGTGCTGCCGGCAAAACTCGATGAGCAACGTCGCCCCGGCCACGCAGGTCTGAGCCTTGAGCGACCCGGGACGATAATACAAGCCAGAGTGGATGACGCCGCTGTTATGAGCTGTTTGATGCGCGGCAACCTGCGGCTCTTTCTCGAGCACGGCGAGGGCAAGACCGGGCTGCTGGCCCAGCAGCTCCATCGCCGTCGCCAACCCGACGATGCCGCCGCCGACAATGATCACATCATCATAAGCCATAAGAGGAATTTTCGATTATCGAGTTACGATTGTCGATTAATTGTCGATGTGCGATTGACGATTGACAATTGGCAATCGAAAATTCAAAAAATTAATCGTCAATCGAAAATCGTCAATCGTCAATTCGTCTTAAGACTTTCGGCTAATGTTTTGACGACGCGCTCAATCTGCTCATCACTCAGCTCAGGATACATCGGCAAGGCCAGGACGCGCTGGGCCACGCGACGCGCGATGGGACACGGCGCGCATCGCACCGACGGTTCACGAAACGCGGGCTGGTCGCAGAGCGCTGAGGGGTAGGCGACTTGTGTCGCAATGCCCTGCTCTGCCAAATGCTGTTGCGCGCGATCGCGATGAGGCGTTTGGATGACATACAGATGATAGACATGGCCATAGCCGGGCAACGTGCTGGGCAGCGTCGCATCCTCCAGCTTTGCCGCCGTTAAGGCGTTGGCATACGCTGCGGCATGCGTCTTCCGCGCCTGCGTCCAGGCGTCCAAATGACGCAATTTCACGCGGAGGACGGCGGCCTGCAATTCATCCAACCGGCTGTTGGTGCCAAGCGCCAGATGCTGGTACCGTTCGCGCCCCCCGTGATTGCGCAATACGCGCACCTGCTCGGCCATCTTCGCATCGTTGGTCACGACCATGCCGCCGTCGCCATAGCCGCCGAGATTTTTCGTCGGATAGAAGCTCAGGCAGCCGGCATCGCCGAAGCTGCCAACGCGCCGCCCCTGCACGGTTGCCCCGATCGCTTGGGCGCAGTCTTCGATGACCCGCCAGCCTCGTTGTCTGGCCATCGTCATCAGCTCAAGCATCGCACAGGGATGCCCGTAGAGATGGACCGGGATGATCGCTTTTGTCTTAGGGGTTGCGGCGGCGGCCGCCTGGTTCAGATCAAGCGTGCAGATCTTCGGATCGATATCGACGAGCACCGGGGTCGCCCCGACGAGCAGGATCGCCTCAACGGTCGCCGCAAAGGTATAGGCCGTGGTGATGACTTCATCGCCCGGCCCGATCCCGCAGGCTCGAAGCGAGAGGATCAGCGCGTCGGTCCCTGAGGCGACCGCCGCCGCGTGGCGCGTGCCGCAATAGGCGGCAAGCTCCTGCTCAAGCGCTTCCCCCTCAGGCCCGAGCACAAACTGGCCGCTGTCCACGACCCGGGCGATGGCCGCATCGATCTCCGGCTTAATCGAGAGATATTGGGCACGAAGATCAATGAAGGGAATCTGCGGCATGAGTTGACTGATGAGCCCGGAACCACTCCACCGTGCGACGCAGGCCTTCGGTAAACTGAACTCGGCCCTGCCAACCCAAACGGCTGTTGGCCTTTGACGGGTCAGCGAGCGTTCGATACACATCCCCGGGACGGGGCGGTTGGAAGGACGGCGCGATCTGCAGGCCGAAAATCCGATTGAGAGCTTCCCACAACTCCAGCACGGAATGCTCTTCGCCAAGAGCCACGTTGAACACCTCGCCGCTGACCCCGGGGACTGTTGAGGCCAACACCGTAGCGTCGACGACGTTCTCGACATACGTAAAATCGCGCGTTTGGCGGCCATCGCCATAAATAGGCGCGGGTTCTTTCCGCAACAGGCAGTCGATGAATTTTGGAATCACCACGGCGTAATCATTTTCCAGGCTTTGCCGCGGGCCGAAGACATTGAAATAGCGCACCGCCACGGTTTCCAAGTGAAAGGCGCGCGAAAACATGCCGCAGAGCAGCTCATCCGCCAGCTTCGAGGCGGCGTAGGGCGAAATCGGTGCCGCGGGATGATCCTCCCGCAGCGGCATCGTCTTGGCTTCCCCATACACGGAACTGGAGGACACGCAGACCACTCGCTTCACCCGCGCAGCGCAGGCCGCGTCGAACAGATTGACGGTCCCTAAGACATTGACCTCCATATACCCATACGGATCCGCCATCGACTTCGGCACGCTGCGCCAGGCGGCTTCATGGATGATGGCGTCGATGCCCTGGCAGGTCGCGGCCACGATGGCGCGATCCCGAATGTCGCCTTCAATGAATTCGATGCGCGAGCGGCTCTCAGAGAGATTGTCGAGCGTGCCGGTGGAGAGATTATCGAGCACGCGCACCTGATGCCCGGCGCGCAGCAGCGCATCGACGACATGCGAGCCGATGAACCCCGCCCCGCCTGTGACGAGATAGCGTGACATTACAGTGTGATCACCTTCTGGCTCTTGCCCCCGGAAAACTGCCGAAGATGGTTGCGGGTGTCGACGATGACGGGCGCATAACGCAACACCAGGTCATAGTCCACCCTGGAATGATTGGTGAGGAGGACCGCGCAATGCGCCGAGCGCAGCGTGGCCGCCGTGAGTGCGACCGAGCGGGCGGTCGCCCCGTTCAGTGGCACCGAGGGAACAAACGGATCGTGATAGGTCACCCGCGCCCCGCGTTCATGCAACAGCCGCGCGACATCAAAGGCCGGAGAGTCCCGCAGGTCCCCCACGTCGCGTTTATACGCCAACCCCAGCAGCAGGATGGTCGCACCCTTCATGGCTTTGCGCCGGTCATTGAGCGCCTGCACCACGCGGTTCACCACGTGCTCAGGCATCGCGCCGTTGATCTGCGAGGCCAGCTCGATGAACCGCGCCTCGAAGCCGTGCACGCGCACCTTCCAGGCCAGATAGACCGGGTCGCTGGGGATACAGTGCCCTCCGATTCCAGGGCCTGGATAAAACGGCATGAAGCCGAACGGCTTGGTCTTCGCCGCCTCGATCACTTCCCACACGTCGATGCCGAGGCGATCGCAAATCAGCGCCATTTCATTGACCAACCCGATATTCACGGCGCGGAAGGTGTTCTCCAGCAATTTCACCATCTCGGCGGACTTGGCACTTGAGACCGGCACCGTCTGCTGGATGATCGCGCTGTAGAGCGCTTGCGCCATGGCCGTGCAGCGCTCGGTAATGCCACCGATGACCTTGGGGATGTTCCGCGTCATGAAGGTCGGATTACCCGGATCGATCCGCTCCGGCGAAAAGGCCAGACAGAAATCTCTTCCCACCGTCAGCCCTTGCGCTTCCAAGGCGGGGAGAATGACTTCCTCGGTCGTGCCGGGATAGGTCGTGCTTTCCAGAACAATCAGCATCCCCCGATGCACCCGCTTGGCGATTTCCTGCGAGGCGGAAATAATGTACGACATGTCAGGTTCGCGCGTCTTGCGCAGCGGGGTGGGCACGCAAATGATCACCGCATCCTGATCGCTGAGGGCATCAAAGGAGCCGGTGGCCTGCAGGCGATGCGGCTTGCGCACCGCCGCCAGCTCCCGGTCGGAGACATCAAGAATGTAGGAGCGCGCGCTGTTCACCCCCTCAACGCGGGAGCGATCGAGATCGATCCCGGTGACGGCAAATCCTTCTTTCGCAAACTCAACGGCCAGCGGCAGGCCCACATACCCCAGGCCGATGACGCCGATGCGGGCCGTGCGGCTGCGGATGCGTTCGGCTAATTCAGCCAGCGCTGCTGGCGCAGATACGCGATGAGGGCTTCGTCCCATGATCGCAAACTCCTTCCTGTCGTTTCGTGTTCCGTGGCCAGCGCGGAATAGGCTGGCCGAGGTGCTGGCCGCTGAAGCGCTGCCATTGGAATCGCGTGGACCAGCGTCGGGTCGCATCCCATCAGCGCGGCAATGCGCTGGGCAAACGCGAGGCGGCTGCAGGCTCCGGCATTCGCCAGATGGTAGATGCGCGGGGTGAATCCCTCATGGCGCGCAACCGCCGCTTCGCCTAATCGGATGAGCTCCGCGGCCAGATCATCAGTGAATGTCGGCGAGGTCACTTGATCGCGAAACGCCTCAACTGGTTGATGCGCGCGAAGCCGCTCGGCCACCTGATGACAGAAATTCATCCGGCCGGCGCCAAACAGCGTGCTCGGCCTCGCCACGATCGCGCGCGAGTGCCGCAGGGCCGCCTGCTCGCCCTCGAGCTTGCTGCGGCCGTAGACGCTGATGGGATGCGGCGCATCCGACTCCACATACGGCCGTCCCTTCGCGCCATCGAACACATAATCGGTGCTGACATACAGCAACACCGTGTCCGTCTGTTGGATGGCGCGCGCCAGATGCGCCGTCGCCTCCACATTCATGCGACGCGCCAGCGCGGGATCCTGCTCGGCCTCATCCACATTCGAGAGCGCTTGCGCGTGAATGATCAGCGCGGGCTGCTCGGCCTGCAAGAGGCGCTGTGTGGGCTCAGCCTCGGCAAGATCGCACACCCGATGCCGCCCCAACGAGGGCACCAATGCTGGATGGCGCGACACGCCCACCACGTCAGGGTGCTGAGCGAGCAGCTTGATGAGGGCTTGGCCCAGCAGACCGGTTGAGCCAGTGATAAGAATCTTCACGCAGTTGCCTCACGAGGGGCCGCCACCACATCTCCTGTGTGCGATACCAGGCGGTCGTCCTGGCCAATCCATCGGCAAATGTCACGCGCGGCTGCCATTCCAGCGCGCGCAGCCGATCATCCCGCATCGCATACCGCCGATCATGCCCGGGGCGGTCTGCCACATGCTCGATGAGCGATGCGGAAGCGCGCAACAGCTCCAAAATCATCCCCACGGTCTGCAGATTCGGCTGCTCGCTTTCGCCGGCCACATTGTACACCTCGCCTAACGCACCCCGCTCGATCACCGCCTGGATCGCGGCGCACGCATCGGTGACAAAGAGCCACGCACGGCGCTGTTGGCCGTCGCCATACACCGGAACCGATCGCCCATCCAGCACGTTCGTGATGGCCAGCGGAATCAGCTTCTCGGGAAATTGTCCCGGACCGTAGCAATTGGTCGGGCGCACGACGATCACCGGCAGTCCGTACGTGGCGTAGTACGATTGAGCCAGCAGATCGCCGGCCGCCTTGCTGGCCGCGTACGGGCTCTTGGGTGCGAGGGGCGCTGTTTCCTCAACCGCTCCGTTGAGCACCGGCCCGTAGACTTCATCCGTGCTGATGTGGATAACCCGCTTGACCCCGGCGGCCCTCGCCGCCTCCAGCAGCACGCGCGTGCCTTCAATATTCGTGCGCAAAAATTTCGCGGCGTTGGTGATGGAGCGGTCCACGTGCGTCTCCGCGGCGCAATGCACGAGCAGCTCGCAGCCCGCGATGGCCTGCTCCACGATCGCCCCATCGCAGATATCGCCGTGAAGCAGGGCGTGCCGCCGCTCGTCCACATCCGCCAACCGCTCCGAGGAGCCGGCGTAGGTCAGGGCGTCGAGGTTCACCACCGTATCCGCTGGATGAGCCTTCAGCCACGCGCGGATGAAGTGCGACCCGATGAACCCAGCACCCCCAGTGACTAAAATCCTCATAGGGGATTTTCGAATGACGATTGCCGATTGACGATTAATTTTTGATTGACGATTGCCGATTGTTGATTGGTAAATAGTAGTTCGTCAATCACCAAATCGAACGTTAATCGACAATCGACAATCGACAATCGACAATTCGCCGGTTTCATCTCTGCGCAGAGGGTTCAGTTGCTAGAGGAGGAACGTGGCCCTGCTGGAGCGCTCGTTCTCTCACTAACGTGGCCGCTCGATACAGCGTCTCAGGCAGTCCCGCATCGGTCCACCAGCCGTCCAGCAGGTCGTACGTCATCTGGCCGGCCCGGATGTAGTCATTGTTGACGTCGGTGATCTCCAGCTCCCCGCGCCCTGAGGGTTTCAGCGTCTGAATAATGTCAAACACCCGCGGATCGTACATGTAGATGCCCGTCACAATAGAATTCGACTTAGGCTTCTGGGGTTTTTCTTCGATCCCGATGATCCGATCGCCCTGCAGCTCGGCGACGCCGAAGCGCCAGGGATCCTCGACCTCCTTCAGGAGGATCTTGGCCCCTTGCCCCTGCCGGGCGAACCGCTCCACCGAGGGCCGGATGCTTTTCTCGACGATGTTATCTCCCAGGATCACCACGATGGGCGCTCCCCCAGCAAAGTGCTCGGCGAGGCTGAGGGCCTCGGCAATGCCGCCTTCGCCGCGCTGATAGGTGTAATCGATGTGCTTCAAGCCGAAGTCGCGCCCGTTGCCGAGCAATCGGAGGAAATCGCCGGCGTTATTGCCGCCGGTCACGATGAGAATTTGGCTGATCCCGGCATCCACCAGCGTCTGGAGAGGATAATAAATCATCGGCCGATCATAGACCGGCAGCAGATGCTTATTCGTGATGCGCGTGAGCGGCTCCAGCCGTTTTCCAAGCCCCCCGGCCAGAATCACCCCTTTCATCGCTTACCCATCCTTGCGCGCCCAGTCATATGGAATGTCGCCGCCGTGGGGCGGGAGGCGGTACTCATCCGGCTTGGCATGATGGTACGGCTCGCTGGCGATGTTGATGACGAGGGCTTCCGGCTCCGTCAACCCTTTAAACCCGTGATAGATGCCGGCGGGAATCTGCACGAGGAGCTGCTGCTGCGCCCCCATGAAGAACTCGTTGATGAGGCCCTTCGTTGGAGAGCCCGCACGGCCGTCATACAGGACGAGCTTGATCATGCCGGCGACGCACACAAAGTTGTCGACCTGCCGCTTGTGATAATGCCATCCCTTCACGACGCCGCGATACACCGCCGTGCAGTAGACCTGGCCGAATTTCTGGAAGAGCGGCTCATCCCGTCGCAGCATTTCGAACAAACACCCCCGCTCATCCGGAATGACCTTCAGCGGTTTGACCCGCACCCCCTTAATGAGCCGCGTCGCCATTGCGCCCAACTCCCACGTAGCGGAACCCCAGGGCTTGCATCCGCTGCGGCTCGTAGATATTTCGCCCGTCCACGATCAGCGGCTGCCGCATGAGCTTCTTGAGCCGCGCGAAATCCAGCTCCGTAAACTCGTTCCATTCGGTCAACACCGCCACGCAATCCGCCGCCTTCGCCGCCTCGTACGGATCCTTGCAGAGCTTCACGTGAGACAGCAGACGCGCGGCCTCGCCCATCGCCTGCGGGTCAAACGCCTTGACCGCGGCCCCTTCTGATTGCAGCGCGCGGATGACGTCGATGGAGGGAGCAAATCGCATGTCATCGGTGTTCGGTTTGAACGCTAAGCCTAAGATGCCGATGGTTTTGCCTTTCACCACCCAGAGGGCCTCATGGATTTTGGCCACAAACCGCCGCTTTTGCTCCTCGTTAATGGCGCGGACCGCCTTGAGCAACTGAAAATCGTATCCGAGCTGCTCTGATATCTTAATGAACGCATCGACGTCCTTCGGAAAGCAAAATCCGCCATACGACACGCCCGCGCTCAAGAAGGCCCGCCCGATGCGATGATCCAATCCCATGCCCTCCGCCACGCGCTCCACATCGCCGCCGGAGCGCTCGCAGATGTTTGCGATCGCATTGATAAAAGAAATCTTCATCGCCAGGAAGGAGTTGGAGGCGTGCTTGATCAGTTCAGCGCTGCTGATATCCGTGACCACAAGCGGGGCATGCAGCGGCGCATAGAGATCCCGGAGCGCGTTCTCTGCTCGAGCGCTTTCCACCCCCAGCACCACGCGGTCCGGCTTCATGAAATCTTGGATCGCGGTGCCCTCGCGGAGAAACTCCGGGTTGGAGGCCACATCGAAGGACACCTTGCGTTTCAGATGGGCCTTGATGGTCCGCGCAATCCACTGCCCGGTCTGCACCGGCACGGTGGATTTCTCCACGATGAGCCGATAGCTGCGCAGATGGCCGGCAATCTCCCGCGCGACCGCCTCCACGTAGACCAGATCGGCCTCCCCGGTGGTCTTCTGGGGCGTGCCAACGGCGATAAAGAGGACGGTGGACCGCTCCACCCCGCGGCCCAGCGAGACGGTAAAGCTTAAGCGCTTCTCCCGCACCCCGCGCGCCACGAGCTCCTCCAATCCAGGCTCGTAGTAGGGCATGAGGCCCCGCCGCAGGCCGCTGATACGCGCGGCGTCATTGTCCACCATGATGACCCGATGCCCCAGGTCGGCAAAACAGGCCCCGGTGACTAATCCAACATGCCCTGCGCCAATAACTGCGATATCCATGCACGTAACCTTATATTATAACAGAAATAGCGCTGTCTACTGTTGAATGCGAATCGGCGAGAAGGGGCTGCTCTGGGAGCCGATCTTGGGCTGGTGGTAGGAGTCGCCGGCTTCAATGGGCATCTGGGGAAAGGCTTTCAGGGTCAGGGTGAAGAGCACCTCTTCGCCGAATTCCCGATCCACCCGATAGATGAACTCCGCCATCCAATCGTGCAAATCACGGCGCAGGCTGTACTGGTATTCCCGGAGATTGTTAAACCGCTTGGCCGATCCGGAGACTTCCTTCCAGGTGTAGCGGTGAAACGTCGTGAGCTGCCATTTTGGGCTGAGCCCCCAGTCGAATTCCATCACCGTTTCAGTCTTGTCATTCTGCGAATACCGGTGCCCCATCCCGAAGTACCACTGCCCTTGCGGCAGCAATTCGATGCCCCCCCGCACGCCGGGCTCAAACGCCCGGTAGACCGGCGCTTGGACGTCCGAGGCGGCATACGCGGTGGGCTGGCCCTGGCCGCCGACGAGTACCAGGTCCATGTTCCAGGTTTGAACCCGGGTATCCCGCGAGCCCTTCGGAAAATGGCTGGGAATCTCCCACGCGGTCTCCAGGCGCATCCAGGGCCACGGGTACGTCTCGACATCCACGCTAAACTCACCCAGCCGACCGCCCTGCTTGTTGCCCCGGCCCCGATATGTATACGGGACCGACACGAGGAGTCGTGCCAGATCCACGTTACGGAGCTTGTTGTTCGGCCCTAAGGGGCGGCGGGTTTGGAGTTTGTTCTCCAAGCCGAAGGTCATCCGATTTGTCACACCCTCGGCGGCGGAAAAGCTGAGCAGATTATCCGGAACGGTCGGGGGGGCCACGTACTCGTAGGCCAATGTCGGCGTCACCACATGCCGCAGCCAATGAAGATTCAGACCAGCCCAGTTGCTCATCACCGGGAAGACGCGGAAGAGCTTCAGGCTCGCATCGGCTCCCATCGAAAATTGCCCGCTGAGGAAATCGCGCTGCCCCTGGCGATCCGTGCCCTGCCGATCCTTGGTGTAAAACGTCTGCCGCATGCCGGCACGGGGGGTCACCTCCAGCGGCCGAAACAGGCTCATGGCGTACTTGAGCTCTTGGAACCAATCCACTCGAATGGCATCGGTATCGTTGTCCGAATGCGGCAATTTCGTCTGCAAGTTGGCGATATCCAGCGCGGCTTCGGAAAATAGCTGCGAGGTGCCGATCTGCTTCGGGTTCACCTGAAAGGTCAGCTCAGGCTCGGCATTCGTGGTCGTATCAAACCGATTGACGCGCCGGCGGAACAGGCTGGTCAGCGCATAGGCATCGGTGCTCTGCACCGCGGAGATGAAGCTCTCCGGGCTTTCATCCTTGGTGAACTCCTCGCGAAAGAGGAATTCCTGGCGGAAATTCGCGTCGCTGAACTTGGAAAAATTGGTGATCACGTTGGTGTCGGGCATCGGCTGCCACTGGTGGCGCAGCATCGCGCGATACCGGTCATGATCCGCGCCCTTGGGCCGCTCCTCCGCTCGCATGGCGCGGTTGCCGACTTGATTGTAGTAGAGCTTGATCAGCCCCCGGCCGAATGCCGTGGACTCAAAGGCGTGATCCCACCCTTCCCCCCACGCGAAGTTCCGCCTCCAGTCCAGATGGAAATTGCCCTGATGGTTCTGGGGCCACTCATACCGGTAGCCGGTGAGCACGAATTGCTCCCACGGCTTTTTCTTCCCTGGAATCACGTAAAAGGGCGATTGCAGCTCTGAAAACACCATCCAGGGCAGATAGAACACGGGGACTTGCTCAACGAACAGGGCCGCGCTGCTGGCCCGGGCCAGCCGATCCTCGGCGAACACGATGGCCCGCCGCCCGGAAAATTTGAAATGCGGCGGCTCCATGTCGCAGGAGGTCAGGTACCCCGGGGTCACTTCATAGACACCCTCGGCGACATGCTCCACGGTTCGGCCATGCTGATGCCAGGGCGGCGAGGAGACGGTCCCTTGGAGGAACCGCCCCTTATGCGTCACGAAGTTGTACTGGGCGGCGTCGCCGCGGAACACCTGCGCGCCCTGCTCAAGGCGAATGCGGCCCTCGGCATAGACGTCCTTCGTGTCGGTAAACAGGGTCAGGTGATCGGCCGTCAGCAATGTATCCTCGTAGACCACCTCCACATCGCCGTCGGCCACGGCAACCTTTTGATCCGGGGACATATGCATCTGCCGCGCGTTGATCTGCACCGCCCCGCTCGGCGGAGTCGGCCGCCCCCGCAGGCTCGGTATGGTGGCCTGCGCGTCGCCGGATGGCGGCGGCAGAGGCGAGCCCACAAACACCGGTGATAATTCTACCGATGGGGCGCGCTCCGCCGGTGCCAGCGCGGCGATCTCCGCGGGCGCTGGAGCAGGCGCTGAGGGCTCCTCAGCGCGCTCCGCGATGACGGCCGGCACGGTGGGTGTCGCTTCTGCGCGCTTCGCGGTGACCTGCTTGCGGGCTTCGCGCTTGAGCTGCCGCTCATGCTGCTTGGCCACGCGCTCGGCCTGCTGCTGCTCGTGCGCCAGCGCTCGATCCCATCGTGACTGCTCGCGCGTGATCTGCCGCTCCATCGCGCGCAGCGCGGATCCCGCGCGCCGCTGCTGCCGCTCTTCCTCGGCCAGTCTGCCCTTTAAGGCGGCCAATTGCTGCGGGGTGAGCTGCGCAAAGCCAGCGGGGGTTTGAAGGCGCTGTTCTGCAAGCTGCGTATACAGCGGGGCCCAGGGATCGTTGGGGTGCAAGGATGCGGCGCGCTCGGCGGCATCAAGGGCTTGCGAATACTCGCCGCGCTTGAGGGCGGACAACGTCTGCGCCCAGCGGTGCTGTTCGTCATCCGCGGCCAGCCGCAGCGGCCAGGAGGCGGTGATGACGCAGACGGTCAGAAAACACGTGAAGGCGTGTTTCAACGCGCGATGGCCTTCCACGATTTCGCCTCAGGAGGAAGCTGCTCCCAATCCTTGAGAAACCGCGCCAATCCTGCGTCGGTCAGCGGGTGCTTCACGAGCGCCTCGAGCACGGCAAACGGCATCGTCGCCACATCAGCGCCGATCGTCGCCGCCTCCACCACGTGCAGCGGATGGCGGATGCTCGCGACCAGGATCTGGGTGGAAAACGGGTAGTTGGCGTAGATCGTTTTGATGTCGCGGATCAGCTGCATCCCATCACTGCTGATGTCATCGAGCCGGCCGACGAACGGCGAGATATAGGTGGCCCCGGCTTTCGCCGCCAGCAGGGCCTGGCTCGCAGAAAAGCAGAGGGTGACGTTCACGCGGATGCTCTCCGCGGCGAGCTGGCGCGTCGCCTTTAACCCGTCTTTGGTCAACGGGCACTTCACCACGATGTGCGGATGCAACTTCGCAAACATCCGGCCTTCCTCCACCATGCCGGCGGCATCGGTGGCAATGGTCTCCATGCTGACCGGGCCATCCGCGACCTGACAGATCTCCTTCAGCAGCGGGAAAAACTCGCGCCGCTCTTTCGCCACGAGGCTCGGGTTGGTCGTGACCCCGTCGATCGCGCCCCAGCTTTTGGCCTCTCGGATTTCCTTGAGGTTTGCGGAATCCAGAAAAATCTTCATCTGTCGCGCTCCTTGGATACTATTGACGTCATTACCCGATCACGTTAGCACAACTTTATCCAGAATTCCACCTTCCAGCCGAACGGCGATCCATGACCCATGACGCATGACCTATGACGAGAACTGTTTTTCAGTCATGTGTCGTGGGTCATGCGTCTTGTGTCGCCGTTCCGGCCGTTTGGTCCCACACCACAACGCGGTTGCGGCCGGAGCGCTTGGCGGCATACAGCGCTTGGTCGGCGTGGTCGATCAGCTCCTCCAGAGTCGAGGCGTGTGTTGGATACGCCGCCAAGCCGATGCTGACGGTTTGCTGCAGCGTCTCGTCATAGGCGCGGATGGGTGCCTCCTCCACGAGCTGGCGGATGCGGTCCGCAATCGGCACGGCTTCGGCCAGCTCGGTCTCAATGAGCAGCAGAATGAACTCTTCCCCGCCGAAGCGGGCGAGCAGATCGATGTCGCGCAGGCGCTGCTGGAGGCGTTTCGCCACCTGCTGCAGCACCACATCGCCGACGAGGTGCCCGTAGGTGTCGTTCTTCTGCTTGAACCAATCGAGATCGACCATCAGCAGCACGCTCACCAGGCCGTGCCGCGTGCAGCGCGCGATTTCCTCCCTGGCTCGGCTCATGAAATGCCCGCGGACGAACAAGCCGGTGAGCGCATCGGTCACCGCCATGGCTTCCACTTGCTCATACAAGATGATGCGCGAGCATTGCAGCGAGAGCTGGTTCGCCACGATCGCCAACACCGCTTCCTCTGATTCGGGCAGATCCTCCGCGACAAGAACCGCGACCGGCCGCTGCTCACGCGCGAGCGCGATGGCGCACAGGGGTGGCGCCACACGCACCACCTGGCTTGTGCTCGCCGTTTGCGCAACGAGGCCTTCTTCCTGGGGAAGCAGCGGGCCGGCGGATGCCATCTGAAAGCTCCCGTCGGCCGCCGCGGCCGCGCGGAACGCCGTCGGCGGTGTTGGCGTCAGATCGATGAGCCGCCATCCGCGCACATGCAGCAGCCGGGGCGCTAACACGAGAAAGATGCGAAACAGCTCGGCCATGCGCAGCGCTCGGCTGGTTTCCTTGGTGACGTGGTAGAGATCGGCCATCTGAGTGATCCGGCACTCTTGCGATTCGTTGAGGGCCTGCACGCTCAGGAGCGCGCGTGAAGCATCCGACACGCGCGCGAGCCGCGCTCCCTGTTCCTGCTGGTAGCGGCGGATGATGCGGCCGACCCGCCGCCGCTCCCCGGCCAATACCCACGGCGAT
This sequence comes from Candidatus Omnitrophota bacterium, assembly GCA_016209275.1. Taxonomy (NCBI): domain Bacteria; kingdom Pseudomonadati; phylum Candidatus Omnitrophota; species Candidatus Omnitrophota bacterium. The sequence goes on along the minus strand of JACQWM010000004.1, from coordinate 296 downwards.
GCCGCCAGCGCGCCGGCGTACCCCCATCCGAAGATGCCGCTGAAGGCCTGCGGCTGGCCCATGACAAAGACCGCCAGCGTCATCGCGGTGGAGAGCGCCACCGCCCAGGCCGGCCCCCAGAGACCTAGCCCCATTGATCCCGCCCACAAGATGAGTACGATAGACATGGATTGGTTAAGGGTAAAGTCGTGTTCCAGCCACCTAGTTTAGTATCATGGAGGCATGACCCGGCGGCACCGATGCCCACACTGCCAGTACACGAGAACGTGGGTTGTCCGACGAGGAAAGCGTCGGTG